>SXSO01000029.1 GCA_005792205.1 Bacteroidota bacterium
AACCAAAAAACCAATTATTGCAACCGAATCTGAAATTCTTCAAAATCCAAGAGCAAGAAGTGTAAAAATTCGTGTTGCAGAAAAAATTTAAAAAATAAAATTATGCTTACACAAAGTTTTGTTTTAACAACAAATGATTTTTCGAAAAAAAAAGAAACTGATTTTCAACAATATAAAGTATTGACAAAAAATAAATCAAAAATTTCTTGGGTAAAAAAATACATTACTTTATCTAATTTTTTTGTTCTCTTTTTAAGTAGTGTAGTTTTTCTTACAATAATAGTTTGGCAATACCAAAGAATATCTGTATTGTCAGATGATGTTTCAAAATTAGACAATAGAATTTTATCCATCAAAAATAAGAATGACGTATTAAACGCTGAATTAAATCAACTTTCAAGTTATGATGAGATAACTAAAAAAGCGTCAAAATTTTTAGGAATGAAAATTTCAAATAGTTCAATTGTTGAAGTAAAATGAATTTTCAGCAAAATTTTGACATAGAAAATTTATATGATGAAATATATCTAAAAGGAGTTCAGAAAAAACGAATTTCACGTAGAATAAAATTTTTAAAATTCGTTTTTTTTATTTTGTTTTTAGGTATTTTATCTAAACTTGTTTTAGTTCAAATTATAGAAAAAAATAAATATCAACATATTGCAAAAAAAATTCATACTAAAAAAACTATTCTTCCCGCAGAAAGGGGAAATATTTATGATAGAAATGGCCAAATTTTAGTTTCAAATACACTTACTTCATTTCTTTCTGCATCTCCAAATAAATTTTCGGATAATCTTATAGAGCGAAAAAATATTACTGCTAAAATTTCTGAGAAACTTTCTAAAATTTTAAAAGTAAAAAATGAAAAAATATTTTCACTTCTCAAGCCAAATGCTTCATATATGAGATTTGAAAAAATAGCAAATGTATATATGATTGAAGCAATTGAAAATGATCCATTGCTTGCAAAATATATTGTACGAGAAAATAAAAAATATAAAAGAAATTATCACTTTCAACACCTTGCATCTCAATTGATTGGAGTTTTAGATACAAGTGGAAAAGGTATATACGGAATTGAAAAAAAATATGATTCACTTTTGAAAGGACAAAATGGAGAAAAAATTTTAAATAAAATTGGAACATACATAGAGCAAAATAGAATTGAAAATATTTACATCTCACCAATTAAAGGAAATCATATAAAACTTACAATTGATTCAAGAATTCAATCTATTGCTGAAAAAGAATTGGAAAATTCTGTAAAAAAACACAACGCAGATATGGGAATTGTGTTGATTTCTGATGTTAAAACTGGAGAACTTTTAACAGTAGCACAATATCCATTTGTAAATTTGAATAAAATTACAAAATCAGATGTGAGAGAATTAAAACTTCATTCTATAAGTGATATGTATGAACCCGGTTCCATTTTTAAATTGTTGACAACGGTTGCTGCATTTGAATATTCTGTTGCATTTCCAGACGAAATTTTTACAGCAGGAAAATCGTATTTACCAAATGGAAGAAAGAAGCCTATTTTTGATTCTCACGTTAAACAAACTCACACATTTCGTTCCGCGTTTGAAGAATCAAGTAATATTGTGATGGCAAAAATAGGAGAGAGAGTTGGAAAAGAAAAATTTTATATAACGGCAAAAAAATTGGATTTGGTACTCCAACTGGAATTGAACTTCCAAAGGAATCAGAAGGATATTTGAAAAAACCAGTTTATTGGTCAGATGCAACTTTGCCAACAATTTCATTTGGATATGAAGTTATGGTTACACCACTTCAAATTTTAATGGCATATTCTGCAATTGCTAATGATGGAGTTTTACTACAGCCATCAATTGTCAAAGAAATGATTTCTCCTAATGGTGAAATTATTTTTTCAAATAAAACATCTGTTGTTAGAAGAGCATGTTCTTCAACTACTGCAAACATTGTAAAAGAATTTTTACATGGTGTTGTTGAACGAGGAACTGCAAAATCATTGAACATAAAAAGTAATATTGAACTCTGTGGAAAAACTGGAACCGCAGAAAAAAACATAAATGGACATATTGTAAAGAATCAACATCTTACAACGTTTGCGGGATTTTTTCCAAAATCATCTCCTCAATATGCAATAGTTGTAATTATTGATAATCCAAAAAATGGAGAAAAATTTGCTTCTCAAACTGCTGCTCCTGTTTGTAAAGATATTATAGAAAAAATTTGTGCAGTTTTGGGAAATCCAGTACAAACTAATAATTCTGAAATTCATTTTACAAAATCTGAAAATAATAATAGTCGAAAAGAAACTATTCTTGATACAAACCAAAATATCGTTGATACAGTTGGAAAAATTTTTGTTCCAAATTTTGTTGGGAAAAGTATTTTGGGTGCAATGAAAAAAATAAAAGAAATTGGTTTGAATTATGAATTGGAAGGTGAAAAATCAGGAATTGTTTTTAAACAAACTCCAGAAAGTTTAAGTTATGTTAACCCAAATTCTATAATTAAGATTTTTTGTCGTTCAGAAAAATTAGCATCTAAATGAACATATTTTTACTTCTTTTCAGTTTATTTTTTTTAGATAAAATATTTTCTCAAAGTAATAATGTTTTAAAAGAAGAAATTCACGAAGGGTTTATTTTGAATAATAATAAACTTATTTCTGATGATTCAAAACTTATAAAAAAATATAATGAAATTGGACTTTTGATTGAAGAAAATGATGAACGAATTTGGCCAATGATGCAAAAGAAAGCAGTTCTTAAAAAAATATTTTATTACGATGAAAAAAAACGTTTGCAATATTACACACTTTACAATGATACTTCTTTTGTATTGAAATTGCTTCATTTTTATGATAGCAATGATGTTCTAATTGAAGTGAAAGAAATCAATAAACTTGGAAACGATGGATATCATGCAACAAAATATTATCAGAATAATAATTGTATTGCTGAAAGTTTATTTCGTCCAGATGGAAGTTTGTACAATGTAAAATTTTTTTTCTATGATGCTCAAAATAACTTAATTGATGAATATGGAGTGGAAGGAAATCAAATGAAATATAGATGGAAATATTTTTACAATAAGAAAAAACATCTTATACAAAGAAATGATTTAGACGGTTCTGAAAAACTTTTGCGAACTCATCAATATGAGTTTATAGAAGATAAAATAAATAAGGAAACAATTTTAAATTCATCTAAACAAATAGAAAAAATAATTATTTATTCATATAAATATTGGTAAACTTATGTTAGTAAAAACTATACACAAACAATATGATGGAAGTTGTACATTTGTTTCAGAAAATTCAACTTTACAATTTTCATTTGAAATGGTTGATAATACGATTCAAAAAAGAAAATTGTTATCGCATCCATTTTTCCAATTATATAGTTGTGGTGGTTTATCTCAAAATATAATTCAAATTTTTTCTCTACAATTTTATCATATTGTAAATTATTTGCCACGTTTTATAAGTGCAATTCATTCAAATACAAATGATTGGAAAATACGACAGAATTTACTTGATAATATTGAAGATATTGAATATGGAAAAGAAAATATACTTGAACTTTGGTTTAGGTTTTTAGAAAGTATTGGAATTGAAAAAGAAAGTTTACGCAGTATTCAAATGTTTCCATTTACAAGAATTTTTCTTGATACAATAAATGATTTTTGTCGTAACAGATCATTTGTTGAAGGGCTTTCTTGTTTATATACTTTACAAAATCAATCATCAGAATTTTTAGAAATAAAATTGAATTATCTTCCAAAATATTATAATATAAATGATAAAAAATCTCTTAAGTTTTTTCCAGTTTTTAAAAAAGAATTTTTTATTGATAAATCAATTATAGTAAATAATATAACATCTGAAAATTTTTCTAAAGTTATTTTTTCTGCTGATAAAACAGCATATTCTTTTTGGAAATTTTTAGATGGAATTATGGAGCATTATGGAAAAAGAAGTTTAAAATATCAATGAAACTTTCTCAATTGATTGATGGTGTAAGAGTAAAAAAAATGTTTCAAACGGTTTATGGTAAAATGGTTACAACGCATGATGTTGAAATTAGAAACATTCATTACGATTCTCGTAAAGTTAAAAATGGAGATCTATTTGTTGCTATTGTTGGTAAAAATTTGAATGGACATAGATTCATACAAGATGCCATTAGTAATGGTGCAAAAGTAGTTGTATTGGAAGATGATTTAATTTTTCCAGATTCATTTTTTATGCATAATGGTGTTGTAAAAATTGTTGTTGAAAGTTCTCGAATTGCTCTTGCTAAAATATCTGGAAATTATTATGGAAATCCATCTCAAAAAATTTTTTTAATAGGAGTTACAGGAACTAATGGAAAAACGACGGTAACACATTTAATTAAACAGATTCTTGAAAATAAAAATCAAAAAGTTGGACTTATTGGAACAATTTTTTATGATACAGGAAGTGAGATTTTAGAAACAACATATACAACTCCTGAATCGTTGGAAATAAATTTTTTGCTTTCTCAAATGCTAGAAAACAATTGTAAATATTGTGTAATGGAGGTTTCTTCTCATTCAATTGAACTTGATAGAATTTATTCACTTGATTTTGATATTGGAATTTTTACGAACTTGTCTCAAGATCATCTTGATTTTCATATTTCAATTGAAAACTATTTTAACACAAAGAAAAAGTTTTTTGATTCCTTAAAATCAACTGCAATTGCAATTACAAATAGCGATGATAAATATGGTATTGAAATTTTAAATAACACAAGTGCGAAAAAAGTTTTTTATGGAATAGAGAAAAAATCTGATTACAAATTAGAAAATTTAGTTATGGATTTTTCTTCAGTGAGTTTTTCAATTTCAAATTCTAATTTTACAACTCAATTTTTGGGAAAATTTAATGCGTATAATATTCTCGCATCTTATTCAGCACTTTCTGAGTGTAAATTCAATTTGAACGCAAATGATATTGAAAAACTTAAACCTGTTTTGGGAAGATTTCATTCTTTCAAATTACCAAATGATGCAATTGTAATTGTCGATTATGCTCATACTCCAGATGCTTTGGAAAATGTTTTAAAAACAATACAACAAATCATTTTAAATAATGGAAAAATAATTACAGTTTTTGGATGTGGAGGAAATAGAGATAAATCAAAAAGAAAGTTGATGGGAAAAATCGCAGAAAATTTTTCTTACAAAATTATTTTCACATCAGATAATCCACGCAATGAAAATGTAGAAGAAATTATTGAAGACATAAAAAGTGAAATTATACATATTGATAAACTTCAAATAGAAGTAGATAGAAAAAAAGCAATTTATTTGGCATTGAGTTTGGCAAACAAAAACGATATTGTTTTGATTGCGGGAAAAGGCCATGAGAATTATCAAATTATCGGAGAAAAAAAAATACCATTTAGTGATATTTCAGAAGTTGAAAATTTTATTCTTTCTAAAAGATGAAAATTTTTGAAGAGGATATTTTAAAAATTCCACATTTCAATAAATTCAATTTTAATGGAAATAGATATCCAATTAGTGGAATTTCAACTGACACGAGAACTTTAAAAAATGATGAAATTTTTTTTGCTATTGAAGGAGAAAATTTTGATGGACACAATTTTATTCAAGATGCAGTAGAGAGACAAATTCATTCTATAGTTATTGAAAAAAAATATTTTGATGTAAATAAAAATTATTTTCAAAATTTAAATACAAAAATATTTGTTGTAGAAAATACTTTATTTGCATATGGAATTTTAGCAAACATTTATCGGAAA
>SXSO01000030.1 GCA_005792205.1 Bacteroidota bacterium
ATTGCGGGGTTTTGAAATTTCTTATGCTCCAAAAATATTGAGACATTTCACAGCAAAATTTAAAATGATATGACCTCTCAAGAATTTGAAAATATAGTTCAAGTTGCATTTGATAATTTGCCAAATTATTTTCAAGACAAAGTAGATAATGTTTGTATTGTTATAGAAGATTATCCAAATGAAGAAGATGTTAAAAAGATGAAGTGCAATTCCAAACATAATTTACTTGGACTTTACAAAGGGATTCCAAAACCACTTCGCAGAATATCATATGGAATGTTTCCAACAATTCCGGATACAATTTTTATATTTCAAAAAAATATAGAAGCAATTTGCAAAACAAATTTTGAAATTGAAAACAAAATTAGAGAAGTTTTAATTCACGAACTTGCTCATTACTTCGGAATGAATGAAGAAGAAGTAAGAAACGCAGGTTATTAAAAAAATAAAAAATGCCAAAAGTAATTTTTACAGTATCATACGAAATTCATTCATCAGCAATTAACGCATATATTTCACTTGCAGATGATATGAAAAAATATTTGACTAAAACACAAAATAAAAATTTTAGTGTTTATCAAATGGATGGAAAAGAAAATTTGTTTACAGAATTTTACATTTGTGAAAATGAATCAGAATATGAAACGCTTGAAGATTCAATGGATGATGACTGGAATAGTTTGCAACAACGACTTCAACCATTTATAGTTGAAGGAACAATAAAGTGTTCTACATTTTACGAAAAATAAAGTTTTTTAATGACAAAAAATCTTTCTAAAAAAGTAGTTATAGATCCGATTGCTGAATTTATGCAAGAGCATGATTTAGCTTTGAAGCAACTTTATGAATTGAATGATGCAATAAAAAAAATTTCACATAACGGTTTTTCAAAAGAATATTTTAAAGTTATATTGAAGAGTGTAAAGTATATGAAAAACGAAGTGAGTATTCACAATGGAAAAGAAGAGAAAGTTTTATTTCCAATTCTTGAAAAATACGTAGAAGGACCAACTCAAATTATGCGAGATGAACATAAATATTTAAAGAAAAAATTTTTGCAGTTTGAAGATGTAGTTAAAAATTTAAAAGAAAAAAGTGATAAAAAACTCATCAATCATTTAATTTCATTAAGTAAAATCATCATAAAAATTTTTGTAAATCATATTCACAAAGAAAATTACATTTTATTTCCTTTTGTGAGTAAATTTCTTTCAAAAGAAGAACTTCGTAAAATTGCTAAAAAAATAAATTAGTTATCTTTTCCCAAGTTTTGCTTTAATTGCAAATTTTCCATTATTTCGCAACACAACAATTTCAACTTCATCATTTGGATTTTTATCTCCAAGATACATTGTCAAATCCATCAAATTATTTACTTCTTTTCCATCAAAGAAAATTATTATATCGTCTTTTTTTAATCCTGCAATTTCAGCAGATGAGTTTGGTTTTGTTCCGGAAATTTTTGCTCCTTTAATTTCTTCTCCAAAAGATGGAATTATTCCAAGTGATGCTTTATTTCCACGAGAATCACCAATTATTTTTTCTTCTGTTATAACTTTTGTAAAAATTGGTTTTGGGTTTTGTTGAATAGAATTTGCAATTTCATATACATAGTTTAAAACTTTTTCTTCACCATTAAAATTTATTTTTTCCCAATCGTCATTTATGTTGTGATAGTCATCATGAAGTCCAGTAAAAAAGAAAAGTACGGGAATATCTTTTGCATAAAACGAACTGTGATCACTTGGTCCAAATCCATCACGAGTTTTTTTAAGTGTAAATTTATAGTTTGAATTTATTGCGTCAACTAATGAATCAAAGTTTGAACTTGTTCCTGTTCCATAAACATAGAGTGAATCACCACGCAATCTTCCAATCATATCAAGATTTATCATAGCAATAGTTTTATCCAATGAAATCAATGGATTTTTTGTATAATATGAAGAACCAAGAAGTCCAACTTCTTCAGCAGAAAATCCCATAAAAATTATAGATCTTTTATTTTGATTTGTTTCAGAAAAAATTTTTGAAAGTGCAAGCATTCCACTTGTTCCCGAAGCATTGTCATCAGCACCATTATGAACTCCAACACTTTCTGGTTTTGTAGAACTACTTCCTTCTCCACCAAATCCAAGATGATCAAAATGTGCACCAATTACAATGTATTCGTTTTTTAAGTCAATATCATTTCCTTCCAAAATTCCAATTACATTTTTTGTCTGTGTTTTTATTTTTTTCAATTTCACATTGATTGAAACTTCTACATCTTCAATTTCAAATGAGTTTGGAGTTTTTGTATCATTTATTTCTTTTTGAATTTGTCTTAAATTTTTTCCATCGCTTTGTAGAATTTCATCTATATCATTCCACTTCATAGAAATTGCTACAATAGATTGTGTTCCTTCGTCGTTGTTGTAACGAAGTCGCAGAAGTTTTGGTACCTCATCATCAATTGGTCCAGTTAAAAAAATAATTCCAATTGCTCCTTTTTCTTTTGCAATTCGTGCTTTATTATACAAACTTTCAACTCGTTTAAATTCTTTTTTTTCTGTGGTGTCATTGGTAATTGGAGAATATCTTAAAGCAATTACAATTTTTCCTTTTACATTTAAATTTTTGTAATCATCGTAGTTTATTTTTGAAGAAGAAATTCCATATCCTACAAATACAAGTTTTCCATTTATGTTTACATCATCAGAAAATCCCATTGGACGAAAGTTAGAATCCAAAATAAAAGTTTTTTCTTCACTTCCAATTTTTATTTGAAGAGATGTTTCACTTTCTGGTTTGACGCCTGAAACATATTCAAAGTTTTGAAAGTATGAATTATTTATTTTTTTCAAACCGAAGGATTGAAATTCATTTGCAATAAATTTTGCAGCAAGTTCATTTCCAATTTCACCGGGTTTTCTTCCTTCAAGAGAATCTGAAGCAAGATATTTGATATGGTTTTCAATTTCATTTTGAATTTGAAATTGTGAAAATGAAAAGTTATATGCAATAAAAAATAAAATAAATAGTTTTTTCATAAAAAAATAAGTGTTATTAAATTTCAATAAATTATTTCCAATCAACAATAAAAATATTTGTTTCTCCTTTTATTTTTGCGTTTCTATTTGAGGCAAAAATAAGTTTTTTTCCATCTTGTGTAAACATTGGAAAAGAATCAAATGTTTCGTTGAATGTAATTTGTTCCAAATTATTTCCATCAATATCAATCATATACAAATCAAAGTTTCTCGCATATTTTGTTGTGTCATTCACATTTGAAGAAAAAATTATTTGCTTTCCATTTGGATGAAAAAACGGAGCAAAATTTGCTTTTTTATTATTTGTCAATTGTTGTTTATTACTTCCATCAGCATCCATTATCCAAATTTCCATAATGGAAGGTTTTACTAAATTTTTTTGTAAAAGTTCTTTATATTTTTTCAACTCATTTTCTTCTTTTGGATGATAAGCACGATACACAATTTTATTTCCATCAAAAGAAAAAAATGCACCACCATCATAACCGATTTCGTTTGTAAGTTGTTTTAAATTTTTTCCATCAATATTCATTGAATATAAATTCAAATCTCCATCTCGTGTAGAAGTAAAAATAATTTTATCTCCTGTTGGTGAAACGGTTGCTTCTGCATCATAAAAATTATTTTCTTCAAGAAAAAATTTTATGTTTCCATCTTTATCCTTAATGAAAATATCATAGTTTGGATTTATTGGCCAAACATATCCTTGTGAAAAATCAGGAAGTTTTGGACAATCAATTGATTTGTGATGAGTTGATGAAAAAATTATTTCTTCATTTGGAAAATAATATGCACATGTTGTTCGTCCAAATCCATTGCTTACAAGTTCTAAATTATTTCCATCAATATCCATTGAAAAAATTTGATCACATTTAAAAGAATCTCTTGTGGATTGAAACACAATTTTTTTTTCATCAAATGAAAAATATGCTTCTGCATTTTCACCACCAAAAGTAAGTTGAGTTATTTTTTCAAAATGATCTTCGTTTGGAAAAATATCTTCTTGTGAGTAAGTAGTAGAAATAATTATGGTAAATAGGAAAACTAATAATGTCATGAATATTCTTTTTGCAAAAGTTATGAAAAAAAACTATTTCATATATTTTGAAAAAATGGAGAGATGCGAGAGTGGTTTAATCGGACGGTCTCGAAAACCGTTGTTTGCATTTGTGAACCGAGGGTTCGAATCCCTCTCTCTCCGCAAGTTTAGAAAAACTATATTATGAATCAAGATTTATCCCAAATAGTTACATACTATGCGACAAGACCGCATAAAGAATTAAGTGAATTGCTATTGAGCAAATCTAAAGACAATTTGATTTCCATTCTTACCGACTTATTAACTGCTTACATTAACGACAAAAATTCTTCAAGTTTGCGTGAGTTTGTAACTGTTTCCATTGCTGGATACAAACATAATCCAAGCAAATTAGGATATAATGGTTTCAAACAAAATTCTGCAATTGGCGGACAATCTGTTTCGTGTGAAGCAAAACCCAAAAATATCCAAACAGACGGATACGACCAGAAAAAATCAAAGCCAAAATTGAATGGTGAAGGTGGTTTTAATGATTACACCATTGAGCGATTAAAGAAAGACATCAAAGAGAATTTGAATCTTCTTTCTATTGAAGTTGGTCAATTGATGGATAGTGCAATGACATATTGGAGTGAAATGGGAATAGATACACTTGATAGAGATGGAGAAATTCAAAATTTAATTGACAATTTGATAAAACCA
>SXSO01000031.1 GCA_005792205.1 Bacteroidota bacterium
CAAATTGGAAAAAATTTTATTTTCTACTTTTAGTTTTCCAACATATGCAATCATTGCAGCATTATCGGTTGAATATTCTAATTTGGGAATATGAAGTTTCAAATTATTTTTTTGTGAAACTTCTAACATTTGTTTTCTTAAATGTGAGTTTGCAGAAACTCCTCCAACTATAGCAATATCATTGACTCCATTTTTTTTTGCAGCTGAAATTGTCTGCAAAATTAAAGCATCCACAACTGTAGATTGAAAACTTGCACAAATATCTTTAAGTAAACTTTCTTCTATAGTTTTTTTTTCATTTAAAATTAAGTTATTATCTCTCAAATAATAAAGAACAGAAGTTTTAATTCCGCTGAAACTAAAATTAAAAGTGTTTGGAATTATTGGTTTTGGAAAATGTATTGCTTTGGGATTTCCAAACTTTGCAAATTTATCAATTGATGGACCTCCGGGATAAGGTAATGATAAAATTTTTGCAACTTTATCAAATGATTCACCACATGCATCGTCAAGGGTTTCACCTAAAATTTTATGTTGAAAAAAATTTTCAACTAAAATAATTTGCGTATGTCCTCCTGAAACTATCAAACAAATAAATGGAAAACTTGGTTTTTCTTTTTCAAGAAATATTGAATAAATATGCCCTTCTAAATGATTCACTGCAACAAGTGGAATGTCAAAAGAAAATGAAAGAGCTTTGGCAAAATTTACTCCAACAAGAAGTGCTCCCATTAAACCTGGAGATTGTGTTACAGCAATTGCTTCTATATTTTTTTTTGTGATATTTGCTTTTTTTAATGCTTCTTTTGCAATTGGAACTATTAGTTTAATGTGTGCTCTTGAAGCCAGTTCGGGAATAACACCTCCATATTGAGAATGAAAGACTTGCGATGAAACAACATTTGATTTGATTTCATCTCCAATCAAAACGGCACAAGAAGTTTCATCACACGATGTTTCAATTCCAAGTATTATCATTTCTGTTGCAAAAATTTTTGCTAAAGATAAAACTTTAATAGAAAAAAATTTTATTAACTTCTGAAGTTTTTTAGAAATGCAAACAAAAAATTTTATACAAATTGGTGGAGCAAAAGTTCACAACTTAAAAAACATAAGTGTAGAACTTCCAAAAAATAAATTGATTATAATTACTGGTGTAAGTGGAAGCGGTAAATCTTCGCTTGCATTTGATACAATTTATGCAGAAGGACAAAGAAGATTTATAGAAAGTTTATCTTCATACGCAAGACAGTTTTTGGAAAAAATGGAAAAACCAAATGTGGATTTTATTCATGGAATTAGTCCTTCAATTGCAATTGAACAAAAAACTATTACAACTAATCCAAGAGCAACAGTTGGAACTACAACTGAAATTTATGACTACTTCCGAATACTTTTTGCAAGAGTTGGAAAAACGTATTGTAAAAATTGCAGTAAAATTATATCAGAAGACACAATTTTTACTATTAAACAAAAACTAAATCAAGAAAAAAATGGTTCTAAACTTTACGTTTTATTTAAAATTGAAAATAAAAATTTAGAAAGTAAAATTTCTGAATTACAAAAAAATGGGTTTTATTCGTTTTTATTAAATGATGAAATTGTAAATGGAGATAAAATTTTAAATTCAAATAATCATAAAGAAATTTTTGTAGTTGTAGACAAATTGAGTTATGAAAAACAAAATGAAACCCAATTTGTTGATTCAATTGAAATTGCATTCAAATTCGGAAATAATCAAATGCAAATATTTTTAGTAGAAAAAAATCTCTTACTCAACTTTGATAAACAATATCGCTGTGCAAACTGTAATTTAGATTATATAAAACCATCTCCACAAATATTTTCTTTCAATACTCCAATAGGAGCATGTTCAAATTGTCAAGGTTTTGGAAAAACAACAGGAATTGATATAGATTTGGTTGTTCCAAATAAGTCATTGTCAATAAACGATGGTGGAATAAATTGTTGGACGGGAAAATTTCAAAGTTATTTGACTGAATTAAAACAAATTTCAAAACGAGAAAAAATAAATTTAGATATTCCTTTTTTAAAACTATCTCAAAGAGAAATTGATATTATTTTATTTGGAACTTATGATTTTGATGGTATTTATAAATTTTTTGACTACATAAAAAAAAAATCATATAAAATTTATTACAGATTTTTTTTGAGCAAATATCGTGGTTTCTCAACTTGTAATACATGTAATGGAAGTAGATTGAAAATTGAATCGAGTTATATAAAAATAAATGAGAAAAATATTTTTGATGTTGTACAAATGAGTTTATACGATGCTCAATTTTTTTTTGAAAACTTAAAACTATCTGAATATGATTTTCAAATTTCTTCAAAAGTTTTGGAAGAAATAAAAAAGCGAATAAAATATCTTGTAGATTTAGGAATTGGATATTTAACTGTAGATAGACAAGCAATGACGCTTTCTGGAGGAGAATCTCAAAGAATAAATCTTGCAACTGGACTTGGAACTGCACTCACTGGAACTCTCTATGTTTTGGATGAACCAACAATTGGACTTCACAGTAGAGATACAGAAAAATTGGTTTCCACTTTGAAACTATTAAGAGATTTAAAAAATACAGTCATCGTTGTTGAACATGATAAAGAAGTAATAAAATCAGCAGATTTCATTGTAGATATTGGCCCACTTGCAGGAGAATTCGGTGGAAAAATGGTGTTTAGTGGAAATTTAAATGAACTTAAAAAAAATAAAAAATCACTTACAAGTGACTACATTTTTAAAAGAAAAAAAATTGACCCACCAAATTTTAGAAACAATGGAAGTGGAAAAAAAATTTTTATAAAGAACGCTTATGCAAATAATTTAAAAAACATTGATATAAAAATTCCTCTCAATTGTTTTGTTGCTATTACTGGTGTGAGTGGAAGTGGTAAAAGCACACTTGTATATGATATAATATACAATGGATTTAAAAAACACAGTGGGAAATTTTCTTCAATTATAGGACTTGAAAATATAGATAATATTGAACTTGTTGAACAAACCCCAATTGGAAAAACAACACGTTCAAATCCTATAACATATTTAAAAATTTATGATTTGATTAGAACAACTTTTGCAAATACTCATAAAGCAAAAATAAATGGGTTTACTCCAACTTTTTTTTCGTTCAATGTAAGTGGAGGAAGATGTGAAACTTGTTTTGGAGATGGTTTTCAAACTATTGAAATGCAATTTTTATCTGATATAATTTTACCATGTGAAACTTGCAACGGAAAAAAATTCAAACAAGAAATTTTAAAAATTAAGTACAACGAAAAAAATATAACTGAAATTTTAGATATGACCGTTTCTGAAGCAATAAGTTTTTTTTCAAATTTTTCAGATGGAAAAAAAATTGCAA
>SXSO01000032.1 GCA_005792205.1 Bacteroidota bacterium
ATAAAACAAAAAAGGGACACAAAAAAAGTTTGTGTCCCAATAATTATTTTACGATAATAACAATTCTATTTTATCAAAACCATTTTCTTCATTTCGGAAAAACTTTCTGTTGTGAGTTTGTAGAAATAAATTCCACTTGTTAAATTATTTGCGTCAAAATCCGTTTCATAATATCCCGCATTTTGATTTTGATTTACAAGAGTTTTAATCTCACGTCCTAAAACATCATAAATTTTCAACGACACAAATCCATTTTTCGCGATTTCATATTTAATTTTTGTTTTTGGATTAAATGGATTTGGATAATTTTGTTTCAATGAAAATGTTGTTGGAACAGAACTATGATTTTCTTCTTCAATTCCTGTTGCTCCATCTAAAAAGTTTAATCCACAAGTTAAAAGACGAGTTACTGGGGATCCGGGAGGAGAATCAATTGCTCTTCTCAAAGAAGAAATATCAACACCAAAACTTGCTGTAACAAAATTATCTGTGATGTGTCCAACTGCGTTTAATGAATCTTCTCTTCCACGGAAATAATAAAGTGGAAATGAACTATCATCATATGGAGATAGAACATCTGGCCAAGTTCCAATTGTACTATCAGTTGCTCCAATGTTATTATAGATATCTACAATTCCTTGTGCGGCACCACTTGCTGGTCTATCTGCAATGTAATTAAATCCAAGATAATCGTTACAAAGTTCTAAATCCAAATTTGTAGAACCAGTTCTTCCATGTTGCCATCCAATATCTTCTGAATAAACAACAAACTTTGATTTATTATCAGAAGTTCCACTGCTTAAATATTCTTTTACTCTTGTTCTTTGGTTTATACCCATTGTGCTTGTTCCATCACCAATCCAAACTACTTTATTATAACCAATCATAGAAAAATCAATATCTTCCGTCATTGAACCTCTATTGATTACATCAAATGATACTCCCATATTTGATAAATTATTTGCAACAGAATCTCTTGCTATTCTACAATCAGCAAGTGTTGAATCATAAACAACTAAAACATCTCCACTTGACAATCTTTGGAATGTGAGATTATATGTTTCAACTGATTTTAACGTATCACCTCCTGCATAAGCAAATACAGCATATTCACCAGTAAGTGATTCTCCTCTTGGAATTCCAAAGAAATCTAAGTAAGAATCAATTTCAGAATTGACAAAACTATTTTCTGTTTCAAAACCAGAAGAAGCAGAAATTATATATGCTGGTGATGCAATTGTTGGCGAAGCAAACATAATTTCATATTGTACTCCATCTCCTGAACTTGTCCAATCAAAATTAATTGAACTCATATCAAATGGTGATGTGAGAATTGTAGAATTATTAGATGGTGCAAGTAAATTAAATGGAGACATTACTACAACTCCTCTTTGGAGTGAAAGGTTTCGTGCTCCATTTGATGAAGAGAGAGAATCAATTCCACCATCGGGATTATTTCTATATGCCATAATATCCCATCTTGCTTCAAACACTTCACCCGAAGTAACTCCTAATGATTCTAAAAACATATCCCATTCACTTAATGTTGTGACAAAAGTATTAAATCTTCCTATTGGTAAATCTACAATTCTTTCATTTGAAGAGTTGTAAATTATCCAATGATATCTTGCAGTTGCTGATGCTGTATCCCAATTAAAAATAACTTGTTCTTGAGAACCGGGAAATGAAACAATTGTAGTTGGATCTTCAGGAGTAACTAAATTAAATGGATTGAGTGGTCCTTGATATGTTTCAGCTAATTCAAGTCCAAATAAAACATCCGGTGCTCCTTGAAGAATTCCACCAAGTGTAGCAAATCCTGAAATTGCTGATTCTGTTACAAATAAACCTCCTGCAATTGCAGCTGCTCCAGCACTTGTTATAACACTAGTTACATCAAATGTAACTCCTGTTGGAGATAATGTATTCAAATCAAATTGGTGTACAAGTTGTGGGGTTCCTTGTCCAGCACCTTGATCAACTACCCAAAGAAATGGACCACCATCTGAGTATTCATCATATGCACATCCATATTTTCCCAAAAGAGTATTTTGAATTGTAGCAATTACATTTCCTTGTCTATCAATACAAGATAAAGCATTGTCCCAATTGCTGACCCAAAATCCATCTAACATAGGATCATAAGCAATTGAACGAATCAATGTTCCTGCAGGAGCAGTAATTGTAGCAACAACACTCATATCGTTTGGATCAATTTGAGCAATAACATTTGTAACTGCAACTCCTCCGTAAAGATATGTTCCATCAAATGCCAAATCTCTCATTCCAGTTGGTCCTGTATATCCGCTGATTGCGGAAGAGTCATATAAAGTTCCATCTGGATTTAATCGCATAACCATATTGCTATTCCACTTTGTAATATAAAACATTTCTCCCGTAAATTCACATCCTGCATTTCCTAAAGAACCAGTTGATGTTTGCAAATTATAATCAAATTGCACGTCCCATTGATTTTTATTTATTTGGGAAATGTGTTTAAACGGTGAAATATTTTTTACTTCGTTTATTTGCGTCGTTGTATTTGATTTATATGGAGATACTTCAACTTCTGAAATTGAAAAATTAAACCACATAAATGTGAGCACTAAAAAAAATATATCTTTTCTCATTATATTGTTATTTTGTTTAATAAATATTAGTTTAAAAATTGTTAGAGAAATATATAAAAATTAAATTTTAAAAGCATACTTTTTTTACAATTTTGTTATGAAAATTTATTTATGCATTCAAAAGTTTTTCAATGTCAAATTTTTTCATTTGCAAAAATGATTTTACAACTCGCTCTGTTTTTGTTGGATCACTCAAAAGTTTAGGAAGAATTGTCGGAACAATTTGCCAAGAAATTCCAAATTTATCTTTCAACCATCCACACATATTTTCTTCTCCGTCTTGTGTGAGTTTATTCCAATAGTAATCAATTTCATTTTGAGTTTCGCAATCTACAACAATTGAAATTGCTTCATTGAAAGAAAAATTGTGTTGAAAATTACTATCCATTGCAATAAATTTTTCTCCAAGCAAATTGAATTCAGCATATTTTACCGAATTTTTAGTTTCATTATCATAGTAAATTTCTGAAATATTTGAATTCTCAAAAATAGATGTGTAAAATTTTATAGATTCTTCTGCCCTTCCAAAATTAGAATTTGCAAAAAGAAAAGACGGAATAATTTTTTCTTTTTCACTATTTGGTTTTCCGAGAGTTAGTTGCCAAGAAATTCCAAACTTATCTTGAATCCAACCATATTTTTCACTCCATTCATATTTATCTAATGGCATCAATACAAAACCATCGTTTGAAAAATTTTTCCAAAGAAAGTCAATTTCATTTTCGTCTTCACAAATTATAAAGAAAGAAATTGAAGGATTAAACTTAAATTGCGGACCTCCGTTTAATGCCATAAATTTTTTCCCACATAATTCAAAAGTTACAACCATTTGTGTATCATCTATGATTTCAGAATTTTTGAAAAAAGAAGTATAAAATTTTGCTGCATCTTTTCCATTTCCATCAAACCACAAACATTGATAAATAGGATTTGGCATAATTTCTTTATTTATTTTTTAACTTATTCTCATAAGTTTTTATCCAATCATTTACTGTTATTTTTTGGGAAAGTTTTCCAATCAACTCAAATGGAATTTGTTCAATCTTTTTGAATCTCACACAACTTTTTCCCATATCAAGTTTTGTTTTAGAAAACTTTGGATACTCATTCTGAAACCATTGTAAAAGGGTGTTATCAAGATAAATTCCCATATGATAAAAAGAGATAAAATTTTTTTGTGAAGCAATTCCCATAAATGGCAATGGTTGTTTTGGATCGCAATGATAACCATTTGGATAAATTGAATGAGGAACAACATACCCAATCATTCCATAATTTATTGTCTCAACAAAACCTTTTGGCAAATTTTTTAAAATTATTTCTCGCAGTTTTTGTATTCCAGATTTTCTTTCAAGTGAAAGTTGTTCAATATATTGCTCAACAGTTTTTAAATTTGAACTCATATAAGTTTTTTTTATTAAAAATAAATTTGTTCAATGTTTTTATTTTATTCTTTTGATTTTAAATTTTATTGTTTAAAACTTAAATAAGATTTTTATGATTATAAATTCTCTTTTGTATCAAAATTTACCATCCAATTTATTCCAAACTTATCTGTAAGCATTCCAAAGTATGCTCCCCAAAAAGTTGTGTTCATTGGCATTGTAATTTTTCCACCTTTTGAAAGTTCACTAAATAATCTATCTGCTTCTGATTTGCTATCTATAGCAATTGCAATAGAAAAATTATTTTGTTTACTTTCCGAAGAACAATCACCAATCATATCACTTCCCATAAGTTGAGTTTCTTTGCTAATTGGAAGTGAAATGTGCATAATTTTTTCACTCATTTCTTGTGAAGGTGATGGCATTCCTTCTTGTGGAGGCATATCGTTGTATCTTCCAACATAAGGAAATTCTCCTCCAAAAACTGATTTGTAAAATAAAAATGCTTCTTCACAATTGCCGTTAAAATTAAGATAAATATTTACTGTTGTCATAATTTGTTTTTTAGTTTAGTTAATTAGCTTCCGAAATTTTTTTAAGTTCATTTAATGCAAATGGAAACTTTTCTTTCATCCAATCTACATATTGTGCATCTATATCAATTTCCACTTTGAGAAATGTTTTTCCTTCTACTTCTTGAAGTTTATATGCTTCAAACGAGTTTGTCCATTTTTCTGTTTCGTCATTTATAGGAATTTCTTTTTTATCTTTTATCCATCCAATGTGTTTAAAAACGATTAACTCATTTTCTTTTAAAAAAGCAATGTCACTATACATTCCACCTCCATTTGGATTAAGAAAATGAATTCTTTCACCTTGTTTTAAATCACCTTCAAAATAAGTTCCTTCACAAAATGGAGTTGTCCAAATCGTATAAGTATTTTTATCCCAAAGCATTTTCCAAACATTTTGACAAGTGGAATTGATTTCAATATTGAACTCCACTTTTGGAATTTTATACAAATAGTTTTTAAGAGAATTTTTTACAATCGCATCCCAACCAATTTCAAAATTATTTTTTGAAAAATCTTCTCCTGCATCAGAAAAACTTTCAACACCAGTATGAGTTAAAACTACTTTTATTTTTTCATTGTCTGTAATAATTTCCCATTTTACAATTGATTTACCTTTTGAAAATTGTGGAAACTCCCAACTGTATTCAATTTTTTGATTTGGAACAATATCTATAAACTTACATTTGTGAAGATATTTTTTTTCATTTCCTGTTTCATAAAATGAAAATTCATTTCCAATTTCAAATTTGAAATTTTCAACTTCAAAAAACCATTTTTTAAGTTCTTCAAATTTAGAAAGAGCATTCCAAACACTTTCCAAATTTGAGTTAAAGGAATATGTTACAATAATTGGTTGCATAAAATTTATAAAAAGATAATATTACTATACTTAAATATAATAATTTTTTGAAAGTGGATTTCAATATAAATTGTTTGTTATGTTTTGAATTTACAAACAATAACGTTTTCAACAAACTTGTTGAGGATATGTATGTGTAAAATAAAAATGGGTTCCAACGAATTGGAACCCAGAAAATATCTTCGGTATAAAAACCTTATTGTAATAGGATTACAAATAAAAACTACAGCTAAATATAATTTTTTTTTACATTTACCAAAAATTTATTCACAAAAAAAATAACTTTTATGAAAACATTGGGAATTGATATTGGAACAAACTCAATTGGATGGAGTTTGATAGAAAACGATTTTAAATACACAATAAAAGACAAAACTATTTAAAAAGTTTCACTAACTTTTTTATTCACAAAGAAATTTAATTGTAAATTTCTGTTTCCTATTTTTTTTGCTTTTTAGATTTCCTCTCTTTTCGTTTATATATTTTTTTACATATCATTTAAGAA
>SXSO01000033.1 GCA_005792205.1 Bacteroidota bacterium
AGCAGCAAAAGAAACAGGAGCAATTGTAACTGCTGAAGATCATCAAATACATTGTGGATTAGGAAGTGCAGTTGCAGAAATCCTTATACAAAATTTTCCAGTTCCACAAGAATTTGTTGCAGTAAAAGATTCATTTGGAGAATCGGGAAAAGGGGATGAGTTGATGAAAAAATATGAACTTGATAAAGATGCAATTGTAAGAGCAGTTAAAAATATTTTGAAGAGAAAAAAATAATTTTAAAAAAAAATCTACTATGAAAAAAATATTGTCATTGATTTTTGTAGTTTTAATTTCTATTTTAATAGGAATTTATATTGGTTCTTCATTTGCTAAATCTTTACCAACAAATAAAAATGAAACAGAAGTTAGCAAATCATCATTTCCTTCTTCATCACAAAATTCCAATAGAGACGAATCTAACGATGATGAAATTGGAAAAGGAAGACGAAATGCAATCACAAATGCAATTGAAAAAATTAGTAAATCAGTAGTTGGAATAAACGTAGTTGAAGTTCGTGAATATGTAGATCCATTCAGTCAATTTTTTGGAGATGATCCATTCTTTCGTCAATTTTTTGGAAATAGAAATTTTAAACAAGAAGTGAAAGGTCTTGGTTCTGGTTTTTTAATTTCTGCTGATGGATATATTTTGACAAATGATCATGTTGTTGGAAATGCTTCTAAAATTGAAGTTGTTTTAACAAACGGAAAAAAATATAACGCAAAACTTATTGGAACTGATTTAGTTTCAGATGTTGCACTTTTAAAAGTTGAAGATGAATCGCTTCCGTTTGTAAAACTTGGAAATTCAGATGATGTAATAATTGGAGAGTGGGTGATTGCACTTGGAAATCCGTTTGGACTTTTTGAAATTTCAGATAATCCAACAGTTACAGTTGGAGTTGTGAGTGCAATAAATATGAACTTGCGAGAACAACAAGGAAGATACTATCGTGGAATGATTCAAACAGATGCATCTATAAATTCAGGAAATAGTGGAGGTCCATTGACAAATTCTTTGGGTGAAGTTATTGGAATAAATTCTGTTATCTATACACCAAATCAAGGAAGTGTGGGACTTGGTTTTGCAATTCCAATAAATAGAGTAAAATCAATTGTAAACGAATTGAAAAAAAAAGGTAAAATAGAAAGAGAATTTTGGACGGGTCTTGATGTTCAAAGTAATGATTCAAGAATTGCACATTATTTTGGTCTTGATAAAACAGATGGAGTGATTGTAACGGATGTAAAACAAAATAGTCCTGCTTCAAGATCTGGTTTTGAAGTTGGAGATTTGATTTTAGAAGTTGAAGGCGATGAAATTAAAAATGAAGAAGATTTGCAAAGTGTTTTCATAGATGCAAAAATTGATCAAACATTTGAAATAAAAATTTATAGAAATAAAAAAACGTTGACATTATCATTAAAAATAGAAAAAAGAACATGAAAAAATTTCAAAATTATATTGATGGAAAATGGTGTGATTCTAGTTCACAACAAACATTTGAAAATAGAAATCCTGCAAACAAAAATGAACTTCTTGGAACATTTCCAAAATCCACAAAGGAAGATGTAGAAAAAGCAGTTCAATCGGCAAAAAAAAGTTTTGAGAGTTGGCGTCTTACTCCTGCTCCAAAGAGAGGAGATATTTTACGAAAAGTTGGCGATATCTTAACTCAACGAAAAGAAGAACTTGCAAAAATTATGACAAAAGAAATGGGAAAAGTTCTTCTTGAAACTCGTGGGGATGTTCAAGAGGGAATTGATACAGCATATTATGCTGCAACAGAGGGTCGTCGTCTTTTTGGTCATACGGTTCCATCTGAATTGAACAATAAATTCAATATGTCTATTCGTACACCAATTGGGGTTTGTGGACTTATTACTCCATGGAATTTTCCTCTTGCAATTCCAACTTGGAAAATGTTTCCCGCTCTTCTTTGTGGTAATACAGTTGTCTTTAAACCAGCGATGCAAACTCCTGAAACTGCAACACGGTTTGTTGAAATTTTAATTGAAGCAGGAATTCCAAATGGTGTTGTAAATCTTATTCATGGAGCAGGAAGTGAAATAGGAAATGCAATTGTAGAACATAATGATGTTGAAGTTATAAGTTTTACTGGTTCTACAGAAGTTGGAAAAAAGATTTCCAAATCAGCTGCTGATACATTGAAAAGAGTTTCGCTTGAACTTGGTGGAAAAAATGCTCAAATTGTTATGGATGATGCTGATTTAGATTTAGCACTTGATGGAGTTTTATGGGGAGCATTTGGAACAACGGGACAAAGATGTACTGCTACAAGTAGATTGATTTTACATGAAAAAATTCATGACAAGTTTTTGGAAATGCTGCTTACTCGTGTTAAGAAACTTCGTCTTGGAGATGGACTTCTTTCAACAACTGATGTTGGTCCTTGTGTGAGTGAGAGCCAAAGAAATACTGTTCATCAATATGTGGAGATTGGAAAAAAAGAAGGAGCAAATCTTTTAATTGGTGGAGAGTTTGCAACAGAAGGAGAATTGGACAATGGATGGTTTTATAAGCCAACAATTTTTACAAATGTGACTCCAAATATGCGAATTGCGAAAGAAGAAATTTTTGGTCCTGTATTATCAGTTATTAAAACTTCAAATGTTTTTGAAGCGATTCAAATTTTAAATAATACAATTTATGGACTTTCTTCTTCAATTTATACAAAAAATATAAATGATGCTTTTGCTGCAATGAGAGATATTAAAGCAGGAATTGTCTATATCAATGCTCCAACAATTGGTGCTGAAGCACATATGCCATTTGGTGGAGTGAAGCAAACAGGAAATGGTCATCGTGAAGGTGGATGGACTGTGTTTGATTTTTATTCTGAATGGAAAACAATTTATGTTGATTACAGTGGAAATTTCCAAAGAGCACAAATTGATTCATAAAATATGGTTTTACGAAAAATTTTTATAATAAGTTTTTACGAACATCAAGAGTTTTTTTAATTGTGAAAATTGTTTTTTCTAATTTTATTTTTTATTAACTCAAATTTTATTCATAATTAAAAATTTAATTTTATATGTCTCAAAAAGTTTCAATTCAAGCAAAAGATGTCGTTAATTCACTTTCAAAAATTATGCTTGCTGATGGTTTTGAAGTGATTTTAGATATTGAAAAAAGCAATGGTTCTTATATTTACGATGGAGTCACAGAAAAAAAATATATTGATTTTTTTACTTGTGTTGCTTCAATGCCAATTGGGTTTAATCATCCAAAATTAAAAGATGAAAACTTTTTATCTCGTCTTACAAAAGCTGCAATCAATAAACCGTCGCTTTCTGATATTTACACAACTGAAATGGCAGAATTTGTTTCAACATTTTCTCGCATTGCAATTCCAAATTATTTTAAACATGCTTTCTTTATTGATACAGGATCACATGCTGTTGAAAACGCATTAAAAGCATCGTTTGATTGGAAGATAAAAAAGAATTTCAAAAAAGGTTACAGAAGAGAAGTTGGAACAAAAATCATTCACTTTGAACAATCATTTCACGGACGAAGTGGATATACACTTTCATTGACAAATACTGATCCAATTAAAACTGATCTTTTTCCAAAATTTAATTGGCCAAGAATTAAAAATCCAAAAATTACTTTTCCAATAAACGAAAAGGAAATGGAAAAACTTGAATCAGTTGCAATCAATCAAATCAAAATTGCGTTCTATGAAAACAAAGACGATATTGCTGCAATTATCATTGAACCAATTCAAGGAGAAGGTGGAGATAATCATTTCCGTAAAGAATTTTTCTTAAAACTTCGCGAACTTGCGAATGAAAATGACGCAATGTTGATATTTGATGAAGTTCAAACAGGAATTGCTTTAACGGGAAAAATGTGGGCTCATCAATATTTTGTTGAACCAGATATGATTTCCTTTGGAAAGAAAACACAAGTTTGTGGATTTTTATGTGGTGAAAAAATTGATGAAGTTGAAGATAATGTTTTCAAAGTTTCAAGTCGTTTGAATTCAACTTGGGGAGGAAATTTAACTGATATGGTTCGCTCTCAAAAATATCTTGAAATTATTGAAGAAGAAAATTTAGTTGAAAAAGCAAGTATAAGTGGAAAATATTTAATCTCCAAATTAGAAAATTTACAAAATGAATTTCCAAATCTTGTAAAAAATGTGAGAGGAAAAGGATTATTTTGCGCATTTGATTTGCCAACTTCTGAAATAAGAAACAAAACAAAAAACAAATGTTACGAATTTGGGTTGATGATTCTTGGAAGTGGTGATATTTCGTTGCGATTTAGACCACCACTTACAATTTCAGAAAGTGAAATTGATGAAGGAGTTGAAATTATTCGTAAATCTTTGAAGTAATTGATTAACTAAAATCTCAAAAAATTTATTTGGGATTTTAGTTTATTGGGGTTGTAGCTCAGTTGGGAGAGCAATTCGTTCGCAACGAATAGGTCGAGGGTTCAAAGCCCTTCAACTCCACAAATTGAAAATAAAATGATTATTGGGACACGAAGTTTATTTTGTGTCCCATTTTTGTTTTGGAGACGGAAAGTAACTCCAATTTGTGTATTGGAGAATTTATTTATATAATTTAGATAATTTAGTGTAAAGAGGTTTACGGAAGTAAAACTGAGTAAACAGAAAAAATTATTTGACTATTTGTTTATTTTG
>SXSO01000034.1 GCA_005792205.1 Bacteroidota bacterium
AAATGTTCATTTTCAAGTTTTGCGTCTCGTAAAGAATTTATTTCAAGATTTATATTTAGGTTTTTTTCTTGTAATAAATTTTTTTCTTCTTGTAATTTATATGGGTTTGGAAAAATGGAAATTAGCTCAATTAGATATGACGAAATTTCCAATGATGTTTTTTGTAAAGCAGAAATTTGGGAATTGTTGTTTATTGAAATAAAAAAAATTGAAATGAATAAATAGAGAGCCAAAAGAAAATAAACACGAAATCTCTCAAAAATGTAAAGTAAAAGTTTTAACAATTTATATCAATAGCGAGAATTTCTGATACAAACTTTTATGTAATGATTTAAATCGTCTAAAACTTTTCCTGTTCCGCGAACCACTGCAGTTAGTGGATCTTCGGCAATATAAACTGGTAAATTTGTTTCAAGTCGTATTCTTTCATCGAGACCTTTTATCAAAGCGCCACCACCTGAAAGCATAATTCCATGATCCAAAATATCAGCAGAAAGTTCTGCAGGTGTTCTTTCTAAAGTTTGACGAATTGCATCCACAATTGCTTGAACTCCTTCGCTCATTGCTTCACGAATTTCAATAGATGTTCCAATTACAGTTTTTGGAATTCCATTTACCAAATCTCTTCCTTTGACTTCAATATCAATTTCTTCTTTAAGAGGCATTGCGCTTCCTATTTCACATTTTATTGCTTCTGCAGTCCTTTCTCCAATTAACAAGTTATGATTTTGTCTGAAATTTTTTATTATTGCAGCATTGAGTTCGTCTCCTGCAATACGAACAGAAACTTTTTCTACAATTCCAGAAAGAGCAATCACTGCAATTTCAGTTGTTCCACCACCAATATCTACTATCATATTTCCCATTGCTCCATCTACATCAAGTCCAACTCCAATTGCTGCTGCCATTGGTTCTTCTATCAAATGAACTTCTTTTGCTCCTGCATGTTCAGCTGAATCTCGTACAGCTCTTTTTTCAACTTCTGTCACTCCACTTGGAACTGCAATTACAACTCTTCTACTTGGAACAACTCCTGAATGAATTTTTTTGATAAATTCTTTTAACATTCCTTCTGCAATTTCAAAGTCAGCAATAACACCATCTCTTAAAGGACGAATAACTCCAATATCAGCATGAGTTCTTCCAAGCATTGCTCTTGCTTCATTTCCAATTGCAATGATTTTTTTTGTGTTTCTATCATAAGCAGCAATTGATGGTTCGTTTAGAACAATTCCTTTGCCCCTTAAATAAATTAAAGTATTCGCTGTACCTAAGTCAATCGCAAGGTCAGATGAAAAAAGTGAAAAAAGTCCCATTAATTTTTTTTGTATTTATTCGTTTGTAGATGTTGTTTCTTTATTTTGTTTTCTCATCTCTTGGACTTCAATTCTAATTTCTTGAGCTTTTCTTTTCAAATCGGCCATTGATTTTCTGATACGAGTTCCAGCTGATGAGTTTCCTTTTTCAAAAAATTTGTTAAAGTCAACTTCAAAACTTTGAATCATTGCTATAAGTTCTTGATATCTGTTCATTGTTATTTTATTTTAATTGATAAATATAATATTGTAAAGTTAAAAATTTTTTTTGACTTTAAGAGATTCTCTTTTTAAAAATTCAAGCATTTCAAATCTTTTTTCATAAAGTTTTTTTAAACTTCTTGGTTTTCTTTTGGCCATTGCATATGATGTTAAAATTGGAAGAGCAATTGTAGTATCCATATAACATACAACAGAATCAGGAAGTTTATTTGAATCTATTTTCCCCCAACTAACGGCTTCACTTGGTGTTGCACCAGAAAGTCCTCCTGTATCTGGTCTTGCATCTGTTATTTGAAAAAAATAATCATGACCTTTTTCCTCAATTCCAAAAACTTCCTGAATTTGTGGTTCAGTTTGAAGTATAAAGTTTTTTGGAGAACCTCCTCCAAGTATTATTACTGCACTTCCGTCTCTATTTTTTTTAGCATCAAGAACTATTGCTGCTGTTTCATTTACATCGCTTAAAACATCGATTCTTATTGCGTTTCCTTCAAATGCAGTTCTCGCAATATTCATTCCGAGAGAGCTATCTCCGGGAGAAGATGTATAAATTGGAACTTTGTACATATATGCTGCTGAGAGCAAACTTGGAGTTTCTATTTTCAACAATTTTTCTCTTTCATAAACATATTTTCCAAGTAGATAGTGAAGTTCAGATGTTCCCATTTCTTTTTGAAACTCTTGAAGTTTTACGATTTCACGAAAAAATTTATCTGTAGAATATAAAACTTCTTCATCAAAAATTATATCATAAATTCTAATGATTCCATTTTTTCTTAAAACTGTATCATCGTGAAATGGAGTTGATGAATGAAGTTTATGTCCAATTGAAAAGTGTGTATCGTGATAAATGTTTGCTCCTGTTGTAACAATCCAATCAATAAATCCTGCTTTCATAAGTGGAATAATACAAGTTCCTCCTAATCCCGCAGGAGTTAAAGCACCAGTTATGCTTAGTCCAACAGTTGTATTTCCTTTTAGCATTTTTTCGGTAAAAAGTTTACATCCTTCTTTTAACCGTGATGAATTGTATGCATTGAAATAATTATCTACTAAATCAACAACATTGATATTTTTAGTAATTGGCTTTCGTTTAATTTCATTTCCTTGAAAAAAGGATTTTTTAGAAATATATTTACTCAACTCTGATAATAAATTTATGATGATAAAAAAACGGACAAATATAACTTTTTTTAGTTTAGTAAGAAGTGTGATTTAAAAAAAATTTAAAAATTTAAAGCAATCATTTTTCATAAAAGTATTTTTGTATATTTGCAAAAGTTTTTGGAGAGGTGGGTGAGTGGCTTAAACCAACGGTTTGCTAAACCGTCGTACGATGTTAAGTTGTACCGAGGGTTCAAATCCCTCCCTCTCCGCAGAGTTGGTGGCAATGCTAAAAGACATCACAACAACAGTTAACAACTAAATAACAACTATAAAAACAGACACAATTATTTTAACAATTCTTCTAATAGTAGCAATAGTTTTAGTTGCCGTAAATATTTGGCTGACCTTATCAAAACAACCTCAAGGTAATTCGGAAGAATTAAAAAACAAACTCATAAAGATTGATTTTGACTTGACAAAAATTGATCCTTTAATTCGTGACGAATTTGCAAGAAATAGGGGAGAGAATCAAAAGTCATTTAAAGACAACCGAGAGGAATTGAATAATTCATTTAAAGTTCTTGGTGACACTTTAACAAAAACAGTAACTGACCTTTCTAATGCGCAAAAAAATCAGTTTGACACCTTTTCAAAACAGTTGATAGATTTGGTAAAATCATTTGACGAAAAGACCAAAAATTTACAAGAACAACTCGAAAAATCTGCTAAGGAAAATAGAACAGAGCAAAGCAATTCATTAAAATCTTTTGAGGATAAATTTACTCAAAATGTGAAAGATTTTAATGAACTTCAAAAACAGAAATTAGATGACCTTTCAAACAAGCAAGAACAAATTAAAAAAGACATAGAAAATAAATTAAAGGAAATTAGAGAAACAGTTGAAGATAAACTTCAAAACTTGCAAGAAGAAAACGGTAAGAAGTTAGAAGAGATGAGAAAAGTTGTTGACGAAAAACTGCAAGATACAGTTGAAAAAAGATTTCATGAATCTTTCAAATTGATAAGTGACAGGCTTGAACAAGTTCATAAAGGTTTGGGCGAAATGCAAACATTGGCATCAGGAGTTGGTGACTTGAAAAAGGTTTTAACAAACGTAAAGACAAGGGGGAATCTTGGAGAAATTCAGCTTGGTGCAATTCTTGAGCAAATTCTTTCTCCAGAGCAATACGACCAAAACTCTACTGTTAAAGAAGGTAGCCAAGAAAGAGTTGAATATGTCATCAAACTTCCTGGAAAAAATAATGACAACCAATCATTGTTGTTGCCGATAGATTCTAAATTTCCAAATGAAGATTATCAACGCTTAATTGACGCTTACGAAAATATTGCAAATCTTAATCCAAAAGATGTTGAAGCAATTTTTAAACAGTTTGAAAATTCAGTAAAGAAAAATGCTAAAGACATAAAAGAAAAATATATCAACCCACCAACTACGACAGACTTTGCCATTATGTTTGTTCCCACAGAAGGTTTATATGCAGAAATATTGAAGAGAACGGGACTGTTTGAAATTTTGCAACGTGATTTTAAAGTTATTGTAGTTGGGCCGACTAACATTGTTGCTTTTCTAAGTAGCCTACAAATGGGCTTTAAAACACTTGCAATTGAGAAACGTTCAAGTGACGTTTGGGAAGTATTGGGTGCAGTTAAAACAGAATTTGGTAATTTTGGAGTAGTTTTAGAAAAGACAAAAAAGAAACTTCAAGAAGCAACGAATGTTATTGACACGGCTGGTGTTCGTTCAAGAGCTATAGAAAGAAAATTAAGAACGGTTCAATCTCTTCCACAAGATCAGACAACTGCATTGCTTGGCGAATCCTTCGAAATAGAAGCAGACAATAATACATTAACTACCGACGAGGATGAAGAAAACTAAAAACACAGCCGCAAAGTAATATCCCATTTGAAAAATAATTCAAATGGGATTTTTTATTTTAAAAAAATAGAAAATTTATTTAAACATTTTTGTGATTAACAAAGTTACTTAATAGGGATATGAAACTATTTTCGTTAAAAAAACAAAATAATGTGAGTATGTTTTTCAAAGAGAAAAAGTATAGTAATAAAATAAAAAATGGGTTTTTGCTTTATACAAATAAAAACCCATTTTGGTTGCTCCACAGGTAGGGCTCGAACCTACAACCCTTCGGTTAACAGCCGAATGCTCTGCCATTGAGCTACTGTGGAATAAAAAATGCTGACAAATATAAAAAAAATTGAACAGACAAAAAATAATTTTTAAATTTTTTTTTAAATTCTCTGTATATTTATTTTAATGATTGAAGAAAACTTTAAAACTATACTGAGTAAAATTAAACAGTCCTGTAATTTGTGTAATAGAAATCCAAATGAAATTAAAGTAATTGCAGTAACAAAAACATTTCCCCAAAATGCTATTGAAACAATTGCTAATTTGAATGTATTTGATATTGGTGAAAATTTTGTTCAAGAAATATTAGAGAAAAAAAAAGAAATAAAAAATGAAAATATAAATTGGCATTTTATTGGACATCTTCAAAAAAATAAGATAAAATATATTGCTCAATTTGTACATTTAATTCATTCAGTTGATTCTTTTGAACTTGCATATGAAATTGATAAAAAAGGACTTCAACATAATAGAAAAATTGATATCTTAATTGAAGTAAATACAACAAATGAAATTTCAAAATTTGGAGTTAATTCTAATAATGTTTTTCAATTTGCAGAAAAAATTTTAACATTACAAAACATAAATCTCAAAGGTTTGATGACACTTGGCCCAAATACTGATAATGAAATTCAAATTAGAAATTCGTTTTTAACATTGCGAAATTGTCGTGATAAATTGATAAATTTGGACAAAAATATTATTGAATTATCAATGGGAATGTCAAATGATTTTGAAATTGCAATTCAAGAAGGTGCAACAATGCTTCGTCTTGGAACAGCGATTTTTGGTAAAAGAAATAAAAAATTATGAATATAACTTCTCAAGAAATTAGAAATAAAAAATTTTCAAAAAAACTTCGTGGAATTAATGAAAATGAAGTTGCACTTTTTCTTCGTGATGTTGCACATTTAGTAGATGATATCACGAAGGAAAATAATTTACTTAAAAATTCCCTTTCCGAATTTGAAAAAAAAGTGGAAGAATATCAAGCAATTGAAAAAAATATTCAACAAGTTTTAATTGAAGCAAAAGAGATTAGTTCACAAGTTGTTCGTTCTGCACAACAATATGAAGAAGCAGCAAAAACTGCTGCTAATAGAAATGCTTCATTGATTATTGAACAAGCACATAGTGATTTACTTAAATTCAATGAAGCAATAGAAATTGCTGAAACAAAATACAAAAATATAATTGGCTATCTAAAAAATTTTTTACTTTCAGAATTGTCAGATGTTCAAAATGCTGAAAAACAAATTGTAAATACAGATGATGAACAAAATTTTTCCGAACAAAAAACAACTCAAAGTATTGACAACGAAGCAGATGAAATTGCAAATAAAATTTTAAACTCATGAATAAAGATAAAATTTTAGAAGCAGTAAATTTTATTCAAAAAAAAATCTCTCAAAAACCTAAAATTGGAATTATACTCGGAACTGGAATTGGAAAGTTTGCAAATGAAATAAAAAACAAAACTGAAATTCCATACGAAACAATTCCACATTTTGGAATTTCAAAAGTAGAATCGCATGAAGGAAAACTTATTTTTGGAAAACTTTACGATAAAAATATTTTGTTGATGTCTGGAAGATTTCATTATTACGAAGGTCATTTGATACAGAAAGTTGTATTTCCAATTCATGTGATGAAGTTTTTAGGAATTGAAACATTGATAATTACAAATGCTGTTGGTGGAATGAATCCAAATTTTTCAAAAGGAGATTTGGTTGTAATAAATGATCACATAAATTTAATGGGAACAAATCCACTCATTGGACAAAATGATGAGTCAATTGGTCCGCGGTTTCCTGATATGAGTGAACCATATAAAAAAAAATTAATTTCAATTGCAAAACATTGTGCTTTAGATTTAAAAATAAATTTACAACAAGGAGTTCTTGTTTCAGTTTCTGGACCAACAATGGAAACGCGTTCAGAATATAGGTTTTTACGAATGATTGGTGCAGATGTTGTTGGAATGTCTATGGTTCCAGAATGCATTGTTGCAAATCATATGAGTATGAATGTATTGGGAATTTCAATTGTAACAGATGAATGTTTTCCTGATTCGTTAAAAAAAATTTCACTTAAAGAAGTTATAGAAACTGCAAATACTTCAGTTCCAAAATTAGCTTTGCTTTTAAAAACAATTTTGAAAAAAATAAAATGATTTCAATTGGAAAATCAATAATTTTTTTTGGAATCATTTTAATTATAGTTGGAAGTTTCATTTTGTTTTCAGTAAAAATTCCTTTTCTTGGAAAGCTTTTCGGAGATATAAATTTGAAAAAAGAAAACTTTCAATTTTATTTTCCAATTACAACAAGTATCGTTTTGAGTATAATTGTTTCAGTAGTTTTTTGGTTAATGTCATATTTTAAAAAATAAATTGATTGAATGTATAAAGAGTTAAACGATAAAATAAATTATTCAGAAATTGAACTTTCTATTTTAAAAATGTGGAAAGAAAATTCTGTATTTGAAAAAAGTATTTCTTTACGAAGTGTTGAAAAGGTTTTTTCATTTTATGAAGGTCCGCCAACTGCAAATGGAAAACCAGGAATTCATCATATAATGAGTCGTACGATAAAAGATTTAATTTGTCGCTACAAAACAATGCAAGGTTTCTATGTTACTCGTAAAGCAGGATGGGATACACATGGACTTCCAGTTGAAATTGAAGTTGAAAAAGCACTTGGCTTTAAACATAAAGATGAAATTACAACTTATGGAGTTTCTCGTTTCAATGAGGAGTGCAAAAAATCAGTTTGGAAATATAAAACAGATTGGGAAAATATGACTGAACGAATGGGATATTGGGTAAATCTTAATGAACCATATATTACATTTGAAAACAATTATATTGAATCAATTTGGTGGAGTTTAAAAAAGTTTTTTGATGCGAATTTAATTTACAAAGGATTTAAAATTCAACCATATTGTCCGCGATGTGAGACGCCACTTTCTTCACACGAAGTTTCACTTGGTTATCAAGATGTAAAAGATCCAAGTGTGTATGTAAAATTCAAATTGAAAAATGAAGATACATATTTTCTTATTTGGACAACAACTCCGTGGACATTGATTTCAAATGTTGCACTCGCAGTAAATCCTCAAATAAATTATGTGTTAGTTGAAAATAAAGGTGAAAAACTAATTCTTGCAGAAGAGAGAATTTTTGTTTTGGATGGTGATTATTCAATTTTAAAAAAATATAAGGGAAGCGATTTGGAAAGAATTGAATATGAACAAATTTTTTCTTTCTGTAAAGTTGATAAAAAAGCGTTTTATGTTGTGTGTGCTGATTTTGTTACTATAAGTGATGGAAGTGGAATTGTGCATATGGCTCCTGCTTATGGAGAAGATGATTATCAAGTTTCAAAAAAATATGATTTGCCAACAATTCATCCTGTAAATAAAAGTGGAGAATTTGAAAGTGAAGTAAAAGATTTTGCAAATATATTTGTGAAAGATGCAGACAAAGATATAATTTTAAATTTAAAAGAAAGAAAAATTCTTTACAAAAAAGAAACTATCACACATTCATATCCACATTGTTGGAGATGTCAATCTCCGCTTCTTTATTATGCTCGTTCATCGTGGTATATTGCAACTACAAAGTTTGCAGATAAAATGATTGAATTGAATAAAACCATAAATTGGTTTCCAAAAGAAGTTGGAGAAGGAAGATTTGGAAATTGGTTAGAAGAAAATAAAGATTGGGCTTTATCTCGTGATAGATTTTGGGGAACTCCGCTTCCAATTTGGATTTGTGAAAGTTGTGAAAAACAAATTTGTGTTGGAAGTGTTGAAGAACTTGAAAAATTTTCAAACACAAAATTTGAAAATTTAGATTTACATAAACCATTTGTTGATAAAATTAAATTTAAATGTGAATGCGGTGGAATACTTTCAAGAACTCCTGAACTTATTGATGTTTGGTTTGATTCGGGAGCAATGCAATTTGCTCAATTTCATTATCCATTTGAAAATAAAGAGCTTTTTGAATCTCTTCATCCATCAGATTTTATTTCTGAAGGAATTGATCAAACTCGTGGATGGTTTTATTCGCTTCATGCGATTAGCACTTTTTTATTTGGAAAAGTTGCGTTTAAAAATTTAATTGTAAACGAACTTGTTTTGGATAAAGATGGTCAAAAAATGTCAAAATCAAAAGGCAATACTGTTGATCCTTTTAAAATACTTGAAAAATATGGAGCGGATGCAACTCGTTGGTATTTAGTTTCTCAAAGTCCTCCGTGGAGACCAACAATGTTTAACGAAGATGGAATTTTTGAAGTTCAAAGAAAATTTTTTGGAACGCTCATAAATACATATTCGTTTTTTGAAATGTATTCAAACATAGATAATTTTGATTACGAAAAAAGTAAAATTGTTGCAATCGAAAATCGTAGCGAAAGTGATAGATGGATTGTTTCATGTTTGAATTCTTTGCTCAAAGAATATGTAGAGCAAATGGAAAAATATGATATAACAAAAGCAAGCCGTTTAGTTTCCGAATTTTTGATTGACAAAGTTTCTAATTGGTATGTGAGAAGAAATCGCAGAAGATTTTGGTCAAAATATATTGCAGAATCCGAATTTGATAAGATTTCTGCATATCAAACTTTATATGAATGTTTAATAACTGTTGCAAAACTTATTGCACCTTTTTCTCCATTTATTTCTGAAGAGATTTTCCAAAATTTGCGAACAAATAAAAATGAAATTTCATCAGTTCATTTTGAAAAAATTCCATCTTTTGATTCAAATAGAATAGATTTTCTTTTAGAAGAGAAAATGGATTTTGCACAAAGAATTTGTTCTATAATTCGCTCAATTAGAAGTAGAGCAAATTTAAAAATTCGTCAACCACTTTCTAAAATTTTAATTCCAATTTCAAATGAAGTTAATAAAGGAAACTTTGCTTCAATTGAAGAAATAATTTTGGATGAAATAAATGTCAAAAAAATTGAGTATGTTTCAAGTGATTCAGATTTCATTAGAAAAAAAGCAAAACCAAATTTCAAAATTTTAGGAACAAAATTTGGAAAACTTGTCCCTAAAATTGCCAATAAAATTAAAGAGTTTTCTAAAATTGAAATAAATCAATTTGAAAAAAATGTATATTTGGATTTACAAATTGATGATGAAAAAATCCAAATTACAAACGATGACGTAGAAATTTTGTACGAAGATATTACAGGATGGATGGTTGAATCAGATGGAAAATTTACTGTCGCACTTGATACACAACTAAACCAAAATTTAATTGAAGAAGGTTTTGCAAGAGAATTTGTAAATAAAATTCAAAACTATAGAAAAGAACTTAACTTTGATGTTGTGAATAGAATTAGAATATATTTTAATTCTAGTAAATCGGTTGAGTTTGCTGTACAAAAATTTTCCAACTATATCAAAATTGAAACTCTTGCAGAAAATATTGTAAATGAAAATAATAATTCTCGTTCATACCAAAAGTTTGATTTGAATGGAGAAGAATGTTTATGTTTTATAGAAAGAATAAATTGAAAAAATTATGAATAAGAAAAAAAATAAAATAAAAATCAAACCAAAAGTAAAATTAAAAGCAAAACCAAAAACTGTGAAGAAAATAACTGAAAAAAAAACTGTTGTTAAATCTAAAACTGTTTCTAAAAAATCTAAAAATAAAATTGGATATTTAAAAGCAGAATTGAAATACTTTAAAAAAATTATTGAAGAAAAAAGAAAAGAAGTTTTGGATGATTTTAATGTACAGAAGGAATCTGTTTTAGATCCATTGACGGGTGAATATGTAAGAGAAACATCAAGTTATTCAATGCATATGGATTTTGGAACTGATTCAATGGAAAGGGAAAAAGCATTTTTACTTACGGCTCGTGACATTCGTTATATGGAAAACTTAAATGAAGCATTGAAGCGAATTGAAAAAGGAACTTTTGGGTTTTGTAAAACTTGTAGAAAACTTATTGAGAAAAAACGACTTGAAGCAGTTCCAATTGCAACTCAATGTATTGAGTGTAAAAATAAACGAATTATGAGTGTGGAAAGCGTATGAATTTTCTTTTTGTTTCTTTGATTATTGTTTTAGTTGATCAAGTTTCAAAAATTTTTGTAAAAGGTTCATCTTTTTTTGGAATTAACGGATTTCCACTTTATACAAGTTTTCCAATATTGGGAGATTTTATCAGATTTACTTATGTGGAAAATGCTGGACTTGCGTTTGGTGTTGAAGTTGGAAGTGGAAAAATATTTTTTACAATTTTTTCTCTAATTATTTCATTCGTGCTTTTATTTTTTATTTATAAAATTAGAAATGAAAAATCAGTTGTACGACTTTCAGTTTCACTTATATTAGGTGGTGCAATTGGAAATTTAATAGATAGAATTTTTTATGGTTTGCTTTATGATGAAGGTGGAATTTTTTTTGGAAAAGTTGTTGATTTTATAGATGTAGATTTTTTTGATATAAATTTTTTAAACTATAAAATGGCAAGATGGCCAATATTTAATGTTGCCGATATTTCTGTATCAATTGGTATAATTTTATTTTTATTTTTTTATAGAGAGAAGAAAAAACAAGTTGAAGTTCAAATTCAAGATTGAAATTTTAAAATGCCACAACAAATTTCAATATATGTTCCGAAAGGAAAAGTTTCTGAAAGGATAGATACATTTCTCACTCATTCAATTGAAAATGCAACTCGTACAAAAGTACAAAAAGCAATTGAAAATGGTGATGTGTTAATTGATGGAAAAATTTGTAAGTCAAGTCAAAAAGTTGTTGGTGGAAGTATAATTGAAATTACTTTACCAAGAGACCCACCTCCTGAAATCAGTCCAGAAAATATTCCGCTTAACATAGTTTATGAAGATGAGAATCTTTTAGTAATCAATAAACCAGCACCTATGGTTGTTCATCCAGCTTATGGAAATCACAGTGGAACACTTGTGAATGCGTTACTTTATAAATACAGTTTTTTCGTAAGTAGTGAAGAAAACATTCGTCCTGGAATTGTTCATCGTTTAGATAAAAATACATCAGGTCTTCTTGTTGTTGCAAAAGATAATTTTACACATAGCGAACTTGCAAAACAATTTTCAAAACATACAATTGAAAGAGAATATAATGCAATTGTTTGGGGTGTTTTTCCATCTAAAAAAAAAGAAGGAACTATTGAAGCAAATATTTCACGTAGTAAACGAGATAGAAAAAAAATGACAGTGAGTAAAACTGGGAAAATAGCAATTACAATGTATTCAGTTATTGAAGAGTTTGAATATTTCTCTTTGATTAAACTTAAACTTAAAACAGGAAGAACACATCAAATTCGTACACATTTAAGCCATTTTGGACATCCTATTTTTGGAGATAATGAGTATGGTGGAAGAGAAATTTTAATTCCAAATCTTACAAAAAAAAAAAGACAAGAAGCAGAAAATTTACTTGAAAAAATTCATAGACAATCTCTTCATGCAAAAGTACTTGGGTTTTTGCATCCAGTAAAAAAAGAGTTTATGCGGTTCGAATCAGAACTTCCTTCTGATTTTATTTCTATATTGGAAGCTTTACGAAGTAAAAAAATGCTATTAATTGAAAAGTAATATTATCAATTATTTTTCCAATCGCTCATAAGAGATTGAAATTTTTGAAGAGCAGATTTCATTACAAATTCTTTAAATGAATTTGAAAATATTTTTGGTGTTTTTTCAATATCGGTAACATATCCTTTTTCAGAAAGTGATTTCATTGCAAGTATATCCATTCTTTGGCTTTTTCTTCCTTCAACCAAATCAGCGATGATTGATTTTTCTTCGGGAGAAAAATTGTCCCAATAAAATTGATAGATAACTTTTGTCTCATTCATAAATTTTTGTTTTATAGTTTCAGGATTTATTGAAACACCAGATTTCACTTCTTCAAAAACAATTGAACAAGCAATTTGTAATAAGTTTGGATGAGAACCTCCTAAATCAATTATAAGTGGAATATGTTGTTCAAAAGAAGGCCCATTTAATTTCATTGATTTTCCAATTATATCTTTTGTTTCATTTATATTGAAATGTGGAATTGATATTGTTTCAAAATTTCCAGTAAATGGTTTTTCATGATATTCTTTTGATTGAAGTGCAGATTTTAAATTTTGATGTGAAGACACAATTTCGAATATATTATAGTTTTCATCAATGAATCTCAAAAAATCAAAAAAATAAATATCAAATGATTCATTTTTTGCTAAGTTGTCAATTCCATCAATTACAATCACAAAACATTTTTTCATTCTGTCAATTCCACCTATAATTCTTTTAAATCCATCATAAGTTGGAGGAATTCCATTTGTGTGTGTATTGAAGGGTTTATCAATGTTTTGATAAAGCATGTTGAAAAATTCTTCAAGTGAAAAATTTGTTCTAAAAGGACATTCAACATAAGTGAAAATATAGTTTTCAGGATTATTTAGATAATGGTTGCGAACTTCCTTTTGAGTGATATAATAAGAAAGCGAAGATAATCCAATTTTCCTTTCTCCAACAATAGAAACATTTTTTTTAGAAGAAGTTGAAATTAGAGAAAATATTTTTCTAATTTCATTTTGTCTTCCAACAAAATCTGGCACAACAGTAATTTTTCCTTTTGTTTGATATGGATTTTTTAAGTTTAAGTTTACATTTGGTTTTTTATCTTTCTCTTTTTCTTCATCTTTTGATTTTGAAACTGGTGTTTGAGAATTTCCTATATCATCGCTGAAAATGTTGTAAGTTGCATGTTTAATTCCATGTTTATCAGCAAACTCTCCAACATAATGAAAAATTTTTGCATACTCATCTTTTTCAACTGCAATCAAATCATGAAATTCTCGTGAAGCAAGAATATGATTCGTCAAACCAAAACTCATTAATCGTTCGGCTTTATTTACTGCATTCCCAATAATATCTACATTTCCTGCTAAATCTTTTCTAACAGAAACTTGACCAATATTTAATCCAATTCTTATGGAGATTTTATTTTCTTCAGTTTCATTTGTATTTTAATCTTGTATGGATTTTTGAATTTCAATTGCAATTTTAAGTGGTGCTTCCATATCATCAAAAAAACATAAAATCGCACCATCTCCCGTTGTTTTTACACACAAAGATGATTTATCGGTTTTTTCAAAAGTTTGTGATTTTTTAATCATTGTTTCCAAAGCAAAAATTTTTTTTACTTGAAGCTCATTAGGTAGTTTTGAAAACCCCACAATATCAAGCATTGCAACATAAGCAATTCTTTTATCCATGTCAGACATTAAACAACTCCATATTATTTTGTTAGAAAAATTTTTACAAATTTAGAAAAATTTAAACGAAATAAAAAAAGTTAATTCTTTATTTTATATTTTAGAAAAAAAGTTGAATAAAAAAATAATTTTTGATCCACTAATTGAACTCATAAATCATTATTCCAAAAAGAAAAATGATGTTTCAATTTCCATTGAAAACAATCAGTCAATTGAAGAAAAACTGAAACATAGAATAATTGATGGAAATAAAGTTGGAATTGAAAATGAGTTAAATGAAGCGATTCAAAAATATACAGCACTTGAAATCATAAACACAATTTTGCTTGATGGAATGAAAATTGTTGGAGAACTTTTTGGAAAAGGAGATATGCAACTTCCGTTTGTTTTACAATCTGCTGAGACAATGAAGTTTGCCGTAAGTTATTTGGAAAAGTTTATGGAAAAAAATGTTACAACTCAAAAAGGAGTTTTTGTAATTGCTACAGTGAA
>SXSO01000035.1 GCA_005792205.1 Bacteroidota bacterium
AAGAAATCAATTTACGAAATCATCCATCTACTCTTGATTTATACGCAAACTTTTTAAAAGAGAGGAATGAAAAAAAAAATGAAATTAAAATTTTACACAAAATTATTTTAGTTAGTTTAAAAGCAAATAATCTTGATTATGTTGAAAAATCTCTCAATAGATTATTGGAAATTGAAAATAAAAATAAATTGAAACTTTTACCATTTGATAAACTTAAAAAACTTAATGACAAAAAAATTTCAAATACAATTAAAAAAATTCAAAAAAAATTAATTGATATATTTTAAAAAAAATATGGCTTATACTAATTCAAATATTGAACTTGCAAGTGAAATTCAAAACTTAAAAAAGGAAAAAAATGCGGTAATACTTGCTCATTATTATCAAGAATCAGAAATTCAAGATATTGCTGATTTTATTGGCGATAGTTTAGAACTTGCTAAAAAAGCAGCTACAACAAATGCTGATGTAATTATTTTTGCAGGAGTTCACTTTATGGCAGAAACTGCAAAAATTTTAAACCCAAATAAAAAAGTTGTTATTCCTGATTTGAATGCAGGATGTTCTTTGGATGAAAGTTGTCCTCCAAATTTATTTTCTGAATTTAAAAAATCACATCCAAATCATATATCTGTAACATACATAAATTGTTCTGCTGAAGTAAAAGCATTGAGTGATTATATTTGTACTTCAAGTAATGCTGAAAAAATTATACTTTCAATTCCAAAAGACAAAGAAATTTTATTTGCTCCTGATAAAAATTTAGGAAAATATTTGATAAAAAAAACGGGAAGAAAAATGACTCTTTGGGAAGGAAGTTGCATTGTTCATGAAACGTTTTCTGAAAAAAAGATTTTGGAATTAAAATTTCAAAATCCAAATGCAAAACTTATTGCTCATCCAGAATGTGAAGAATCACTTTTAAGTTATGCTGATTTTATTGGCTCTACAAGTTCTCTTTTAAAATATGTTGGTGAAAATAATTCCAATGAATTTATTGTAGCAACAGAAAGTGGAATAATTCACCAAATGGAAAAAAAAGTTCCACATAAAAAATTTATTCCCGCTCCTCCAAACGAAAATTGTGCTTGCAATCAATGTCCTCATATGAAATTAAATACAATGGAAAAATTGTATTTATGTATGAAAAAGTTGTCTCCTGAAATAGTTTTATCAGAAGAGTTAATTGAAAAAGCTTCTATTCCATTAAAAAAAATGATGCAATTAAGTTAAAAAAAAGTTGTAAATTTGTTGCAATTTTTTTGCAATGGATTTCACTTTATTTACAGATGAAACAGATGTTTTTACTGTAAGCCAACTTACTAAAAATATTAAAGTATCATTAGAAACAAATTTCTCTTATATAAAAGTAGAAGGTGAAATTTCTAATTTTAAAAAACATTCTTCGGGACATTTTTATTTTACATTAAAGGACGAATTTTCACAATTAAGTTGTGTGATGTGGAAGTTTAGAACGCAATATTTAAAAACGCTTCCAAAAGATGGAACGAAAATTATTGCAACGGGAAAAATCACACTCTACGAAGCACGGGGAAGTTATCAATTAGATTGTGAATCTATTAAAATTTCTGGAATTGGAGAACTTCAACAACAATTTGAATTACTGAAACAAAAACTTTTTCAAGAAGGATTGTTTGATCAAAAATATAAAAAAACAATTCCAAAATTTCCCAATAGAATTGGAATTGTAACATCTGAAACTGGTGCTGCAATTCAAGATATGATAAAAATAATTTCACATAGATTTCCGATTGTTGAAATAATTTTATATCCAGTAAAAGTTCAAGGAATTGATGCAGCAAAAGAAATTTCAGATGCAATAAATTATTTTAACAAAATAAAAAATGTGGATGTTTTAATTATTGGAAGAGGTGGTGGAAGTTTGGAAGATCTTTTTGCTTTTAATGAAGAAATTATCGCTCGCACAATTTTTAAATCAGATATCCCAATTATTTCCGCAGTGGGACATGAGATTGATTTTACAATTTCTGATTTTGTTGCAGACGTTCGTGCATCAACTCCATCAAATGCAGCGGAAATTGTTGTTCCGAATAAATTTGAGTTAATTCAAAATATTTCAAACCAAATTTATTATTTGAAAAAAATTGCAGATGAAAAAATTTCTATAAACAAAAAAAATGTAAAAAATATTTTTCATTCATATTTATTTAAACATCCTTTTGGAAAAATAAACCAATTTTTCCAACAAGTTGACGAACTCAAAACTTTAAATGAAAAACATGTTCAAGTTTCAGTTGAAAGAAAAAGTCAAAAACTAACTAACTTATTTTCTCGCATTAATTCTCTAAATCCAAAAAATGTTTTGAAAAGGGGTTATGCAATTGTTTCTTCAAATAATAACATTATATCATCGTCTAAAATTTTAAAGCAAAACGATATTGCTGAAATTCAATTTCATGATGGACAAATTCAAACCACTATTAAATGAGTAAAAAAGAAATTAAAAATCAATTTGAAATTTCACTTAAAAAATTGGAAGAGATTGTAGAAAAATTAGAAAGTGGTGATGTTTCGCTTGAAGAAACCATTTTGCTTTATGAAGAAGGAGTTGAAATAGGACAAAAGTGTATTGAGAAATTGACAAATGCAGAAATTAAACTTCAAAAAATTTCAAAAAAAATTTCTGACTTAAATTCAAATAACGAAATTGATACTGAAGAAAACGAATTATAAATAATGACAAACTTGCAATATCCTCTACTTTCTTCAATCAATTCTCCTGTGGATTTAAAAAAACTTCCAGTCACAAGTTTAAAAAATATTGCGGAAGAAGTAAGAGAATTCATTGTAGATACTATTTCTCAAGTTGGAGGACATCTTGGTGCAGGACTTGGAACTGTTGAATTAACTATTGCGCTTCATTATGTTTTCAATACTCCAAAAGATAAACTTGTGTTTGATACGGGACATCAAGCATATCCACATAAAATTTTAACTGAAAGAAAAAATATTTTTCATACAATTAGACAATTTGGAGGAATAAGTGGATTTTTAAAAAGAGATGAAAGTAAATATGATACATTTGGTGCAGGACATGCAAGTACAGCAATTTCTGCAGCACTTGGAATTGCAACAGCAAGAGATTTGTCAAATAAAAATTTTAAAGTCGTTGCAATTGTTGGTGATGGATCTTTGACGGGAGGAATGTCATACGAAGCAATGAATAATGCAGGACTTCTCAAAAAAAACTTAATTGTTATTTTAAATGATAATAAAATGGTTTCGCTTTCTTCTCACAAACCAAAACTTTGGGCTTTGCATAACTATTTTTCGGAAGCTCTCACTCATCCAACTTACAATAAATTTAAATCAAATGTTTGGGAACTCACGGGAAAACTTGATTCATTTGGAGATAGATTAAGAAACGCTGCTCATAAAATGGAAAGAGGGATTAAAGCCATCATAACTCCCGGAATGATGTTTGAAGCACTTGGTTTTAGATATTTTGGACCATTTAATGGACATAATATTTTAAAAATGGTTGAAATTTTTGAACATGTAAAAGATTTGAATGGACCAATTTTAATTCACATAAATACTGAAAAAGGTAAAGGATATTTACCAGCAGAAAAAGAAGTAACTCGCCTTCACGGAGTTACACCTTTTGATAAAATTACAGGAATTGCTCACAAATCATCAAACGTGAAATCATCATACACAAAAATTTTTGGAAATATAATTTGTGAAATTGCAAAACAAAATAAAAAAATTGTCGCAATAACTGCTGCAATGCCTGATGGAACCGGTTTGGATAAAATACAAAAAGAACTTCCTGAACAATTTTTTGATGTTGGAATTGCAGAACAACACGCTGTAACTTTTGCCGCAGGACTTGCAACTGAAGGTTTTATTCCAGTATGTTGTATTTATTCTACATTTCTTCAAAGAGCATTTGACCAAATTATACATGATGTAGCTTTGCAAAAATTGAATGTAGTTTTTGTTTTAGATAGAAGTGGAATTGTTGGCGCTGATGGACCAACTCACCACGGAACATTGGATTTATCCTATTTGAGATGTATTCCCAACATGATAGTTATGTCACCAAAAGATGAAAACGAACTTCGCAATATGGTTTTCACAGCAGTTGAATATAAGAATGGACCAATTGCAATTCGCTATCCAAGAGGAAATGTAATTGGAGTTCCACTAAATAATAATTTGGAAAAATTAGAAATTGGAAAAGGCGAAATCCTAAAAACTGGAAATCATCTTACAATTCTTGCAATTGGAAACATGCTTTATACATCTTTAAAAGCAGCAGAAATTTTGGAAAACGAAAATTATTCAGTTGGAGTTTTCAATATGCGATTTGTCAAACCAATTGATGAAGAACTAATTTTGGAAGCGTATAAAAATTCTAAAAACATTTTGACAATTGAAGATAATGTAATAAGTGGAGGTTTTGGAAGTGCAGTTGCTGAATTTTTATCTTCACAAAACTTGAATTGTAATTTAAAAATTCATGGAATTCCAAGTGATAAGTTTGTAGAACATGGAACAATTGAAGAACTTCATAAAATCTTACAACTTGATACAGAGGGTATTTATGATATTGCAAAGAAAATTATACAAGAAAATTTAATCACAGTATAAATATGGAAAAATTAAAAATCGCAATAATTGGAGCAGGATGGGTAAGTCAAGCAATTCATCTTCCAATATTAAAAAAATCGAATGATATTGAAGTCGTTGCTATTTGTGATAAAGACAAATCAAAAGCAAAAAGTGTTGCTGAAAAATTTAATATCAAACATTATTATTCTAACGCAGAAGATATTGCAAAAATGGAAGATGTTGCAACTGTTTTAATTTGCTCATCAACTGATGCACATAAAGAACATTCGATAATTGCACTTGAAAGTAAAAAAGATGTATTTGTAGAAAAACCTCTCGCAAGAAAATTTGACGAAGCCAAAGAAATTGTAGATACCGCAACAAAAAATAAAAAAAAACTAATGGTTGGAATGAATAATAGATTTCGTCCTGATATTATGGCTTTAAGAGGAATTATTGAAGCGGGAGATTTAGGGAAAATTTTTTATGTAAAATCAGAATGGATAAAAAGAATGAGTAATACTCCATGGTTTACACAAAAAGAAAAATCTGGTGGAGGAGTTTTTATCGATTTAGGAATTGTTATGTTAGATTTGGCAATGTGGATGAATAATTATGCAGATGTAAAAACTGTTTCTACAAGTATGTATTCTCATTCAACCAAAAATGTGGAAGATACTGCTATTGTGTGGTGCCGTATGAAAAATAATGAAGCCGTAAATATAGAAGTAAGTTGGTCATTAAAAATAGAAAATGATTATTTCAATTGCAACGTATTTGGAACAAATGGAAGTGCAAGTATCAATCCACTTAAAATTTGTAGAAACATAGATGGAAATATTGTAAATCTTACTCCAATTAAAACTGAAAAATCTCAAAACTTGTATTTAAAAAGTTATGAAAATGAATTGAAACATTTTTTTGGTGCAGTAAAAAACTTGCATCCTATTATTTCAACTGGTGAAGAAGCACTTAAACGAATGCAAGTTGTGGAAGCAATTTATAATTCAGCAAAAACAAATAAAGAACAAAAAATTAATAAATAAAAACAAAGAGAGGAAAAGTAAATATATGATGAGAAGTTCAACTCGTAAGAAAGAACACACTATTGTTTTATTATCTGATATGGGACGTAACAATGCCTCAGTTGAAATTACACGAACTATAATACATAATATTTCACCAAATGCTAAAGTTTATGATGCTACACATAACATTCCTATTGGAGATGTGCATTATGCTGCATTTGTTTTATGGAGCTGTTACAAATATTATCCAATTGGAAGTATTATTTCAACAATTGTAGATCCCGGAATTGGAACAAGCAGAGCAATTTTAGCAGTTCATGCTGATGATTATCTTTTTATTGCTCCTGATAACGGCGTGTTAAAATATATTTTTGGAGATACAAAAGTAAGAGAAGTTCACCGTGTAAATAATAGAGAACTTATGAATCCGAAAGTATGCACAACATTTCTTGCAAGAGATTTATATGGTCCAGTTTCTGCTCACTTTGCTGAAGGAATACAACTACGAACTGCTGGTCCTATGATGACTACAACTGAAACAAAACCAGAAAAATTTGTTCCCATAAAAAACATTGAACAAAAAAAAGCAGAAGGTGAAATTGTTCACATAGATCACTATGGAAATTTGGTCACTAATTTAGATATGAGAGAATATTATGACAGAGGTGAAGAAATTAGATTTACTTTGAAAAAAAATATTAAAGGACAATTTTATAGAACATATGGATTTGGAGTAGAAATAAAAAATAAACCTTTCGCATATGTTGGAAGTCACGGACTAATAGAAATTGCATTAGCAAATAAAAGTGCAGCAAAAGAACTTAAAATTGAACTTGGAGAAAAAATTTCAATTATTTTGATTTAAATTTTGGAGAAAAAAAAATTAGAAAAATTGATGAATAAATGCATACAACTTGCAAAACTTGGAAACGTTTCTCCAAATCCAAAAGTTGGTGCAATTATATTCAAAGATGCAAAAATAATCGGTAAAGGGTTTCACAGAGGATTTGGTCTTCCGCATGCTGAAATTGAAGCAATTAAAAATGCCAAAACATCAGTAAAAAACTCTACACTTATTGTAAATTTGGAACCGTGTTCTCATTTTGGAAAAACTCCTCCATGTGTTGATGAAATTATTAAACAAAAAATTTCTACAGTTGTAATTGGAAGCAAAGATAAAAATCCAATTGTAGAAGGAATAAAAAAATTACAAAAAGCAAATATCAAAGTTGTAACGGGAATTTTAGAAGAAAAATGTGGTAAATTAAACGAACCGTTTTTTAAATTTATTACAACTAAAGTTCCTTTTGTAACTTTAAAAATTGCTCAAACTTTAAACGGACAAATTGCTGATATCAATGGAAATTCAAAATGGATTTCAAATCTCAAATCACGAAAATTTGTTCATAAACTAAGAAGCGAAACTGATGCCGTTCTTATTGGTGCAAATACTGCTATTAGAGATAATCCAAATCTTACAACTTATTTAATTAAAGGAAAAAATCCTTCACGTATAATTATTGATGGAAAATTTAAGTGTGAAACATCACAAAATGTTTTCAAAAAAATTGGCAACGAAAAAATTTTTCTTTTTGTGTCAAACGTATTCCTTAAAAAACAAAAAGCAAAAGAAATTGAATTTAAAAAAATTGGAATTGAAATTATTTCTCTTACTTCTAAAAGTGGAAAACTTAACTTAAAAACTATTTTAAAAATTTTGGGTGAAAAAAATCTTTCATCAATACTTGTTGAAGGCGGAACTGAAATTTTTTCCCAATTCATAAAAAATAAAATTGCTGATAAGATACTTGTTTTTATTGCTCCAAAAATATTTTCATCTCAAAAATCGTTTTTTGAAAGTTCAGATTTTTCAAAAATTAGTAAATCTATTGCAGTAAAAAATATCACTGCCAAAAAATTAGATAATAACATTTTGTTGGAAGGATATTTCTAATGTTTACAGGAATTGTTCAAGAAATTGGAATTATCAAACTCAAACAAAAAAAAACTAACGCAATTTATTTTTCAATTGATATAAAAAAACTTTCTTCTGAAATAAAAATTGGAGATAGCATTGCAATTAATGGAGTTTGTTTGACTGTAACAAGTTTGAAAAAAAATGTAATTCAAGTTTGTGCTGTAAATGAAACATTGAAAAAAACAAGTTTACAATTTTTAAAACAAAACGAAAATGTAAATTGCGAACTTCCTCTTCGTTTTAGTGATAGAATTGGCGGGCATTTTTTACTTGGACACATTGACTGTATTGGAAATATAAGTTTGCTAAAAAAAATTACAAATAGTTTTATCTATAAATTAGATTTCCCAAATGAATTTTTAAAATATGTAATTCCACATGGTTCAATTGGAATTGATGGCATAAGTTTAACTGTTGCAGAAAAAAACCAAAATTC
>SXSO01000036.1 GCA_005792205.1 Bacteroidota bacterium
GAAGTTATGAATATCATTGGCGATGTAAAAGATAAGAATGTCTTGATAGTTGATGATTTAATTGATACTGCAGGAACTTTCACAAATGCTGTTGAGTCATTGAAAAAAAATGGAGCAAAAGATGTTTATGGAGCATGCTCTCATTCAGTTTTTTCAGGAGATGCAATCGAAAGAATAGAAAACTCGTATGTCAAAAAACTTTTTGTAACAGATACTTATCCCTCACAAAAAGAAAGTAAAAAGATAGAGTATATATCTGTTGCAGAGATTTTTGGTGAAGCAATTTTAAGATGTTACAATAACGAATCAATAACTACATTATTTGATGTTGAAAAAAATTAACCTTTAAACTTTAACTAATTATGAAAGAAATATCATTACCAATTGAGATTAGAACTGCAGAAAAAAAGAAAGTCAACCGTTTGAGAAAAAATGGTTATGTTCCTGGAGTTTATTACTTACATGGAGAACCATCTACAAATCTTCAAATAAAATTAAATGAATTGATGGCAATAATTTCAACAACTGAAACTCATATTCTAAATTTAAATTTTATTCCAGGAGATGTTCGTCAAGGAATTATTCGTGACATACAATTTGATCCCGTTACTGACAAACCAATTCATATTGATTTTCAAGGAGTAAGAGCTGACGAAAAATTGACAATAAAAGTTCCCGTTGTTTTGAGTGGTGGAACTCCAATTGGAGTTAGAGAAGGTGGAATATTACAACATATTTTGCACTCTATTGAAGTTTTTTGTTTACCAAAATATATTCCTGAACACATAGAAATAAATGTTGCTGATTTAAAAATCAATCATTCAATTCATGTTAGTGATATTAAAATTGAAAATGTTGATTTTTTAACTCATAAAGAAGATGCTATTGTTTCTGTGCTTCCTCCATTGGTGGAAAAAACTCCAACACCTGAAGAAGAAGCTGCACAAAAAACTGAACCTGAAGTTATTGGAAAAGGCAAGAAAGACGAAGAAGAAGAAAAAAAATAGTTTTTTAAAAACCCAAATTCTCACAATGAAATGTGAGAGTTTCTCTGTTTCAATTTTTTTTAAGTTGAAACCTAATTTATTAATAAACAAAAAAAGACCAAAGAGAAATGACCAAATTATACCAAACAACATTAATTGTAAATGGTATTCTTGAAGATGTAAATGTAGAAGAAGCGATTTCAAAATTTCAAGAGACAATTACAAAAAACGGTGGCGAACTTGTTTCCATCAATAGATGGGGACGACGACGACTTACATATCCAATCAAAAAAAAATCAATTGGATATTATGCCATAGTTGAATTCAACGCACCAAATGAACTGCCAAAAGAGATGGAAAAATTTTTCCATTTAGAAGAAAATATATTGCGACATTTAACGCTTGTGGTAACAAAAAAAATGATTCAACAAAAAGCATTTAAGCCTTTTGTCTATGAATCAGAAGTTAAAACTGAAACTAAACCACAAACAGAAAATCTTCCAATAACAAAAACGGAGAATACAGATGAAATTTCTAAATAAAAAACCGATAGACGCTTTAACAATAAACGAACGAAGACAAAAGATTCGTGAAGAGTTAAAAAAACGAACTTGTAGATTTTGTAAATCAAAAGAAATCTATATTGATTTCAAAGAAGTAAAACGACTTGAAAGATGTTTAACTGAACAAGGAAAAATTATTCCAAAAAGATTGACGGGAACTTGTGCAAAACATCAACGACAACTCAATTTAGCAATTAAAAGAGGAAGACTTCTTGCACTTTTTCCATTTGTATCACAAGTAATTAGATAGGAAATAAATTTATGAAAGTAATATTAAGAAAAAATTTTGAACAACTTGGAAAAGTTGGAGATATCACAAATGTCAAAGATGGTTATGCGAGAAACTTTTTGATTCCAAAAGGAATTGTTCTCAAAGCAACAGATGGTGCTATTCGCTCACTTGAAAACGAAAAGAAACAAAAAGAAAACAAAAATAGTAGATTACTTTTAACTTCACAAACAATTGCTGACAAATTGAAAAAAACTATTGTGATAATTAAAGTAAAAGTTGGCGAAGAAGATAAACTTTTTGGTTCAGTTACTGCAAGTGATATTGCTGAAAATTTGATGACTCAAAAAATTGAGATTGATAAAAAACTAATTGAACTTGATGAACCAATCAAATCTCTTGGAACTCATAATGTTTCTGTAAAACTTCACAACGAAGTAAAAGGAAACATAAAAGTTGTAGTAAACAAAGAATAGTTTTTTTAACACATTAGTATTAAAAATAAAATAACAATAGTTTTTTTTATTAATGTGTTTTATTTTTTAAATAACATAATACCATTACACGATAATGAAAAAATATATTTCAAAACTTTTTTCGATTTTTTTATTCACGGCTTCAACACCATTATTTGCAAGTGAAGCAGATTTAAAAATTCCTGATGCTGTAAAAAATGAAAACTTACTTTATTATGGTTTTTTAGTTTGTATTTTGGGACTTCTTTTTGGTTTGTACCAATTTACAAAAGTAAAAAAACTTCCCTCACATAAATCAATGCTTGATATTGCTGATGTGATTTACAAAACTTGCTCTGCTTATTTAAAACAACAAGGAAAATTTCTTGCAATTTTATTTGTTTTCATTGGAGCAGCAGTTGCAGGATATTTTGGATTTCTTGCAAAAGATCATCATGGAAATTCCTTATTTGGAATTGGTGGTGTATTACTCATTTTAAGTTGGACTATTATTGGAATTCTTGGTTCATATTCAGTTGCAGCATTTGGAATTAGAATGAACACACTTGCAAATTCAAGGATGGCATTTGCATCACTTAAAAAAAATCCACTCAACTTGCTCAACATTCCTTTGAATGCAGGAATGAGTATTGGTGTTGTGTTGATTTGTGTTGAATTGATTATGATGTTGATTATTCTTTTGTTTATGCCGGGAGATTTAGCAGGAGCATGTTTTATTGGGTTCGCAATTGGAGAATCACTTGGAGCATCTGTTTTAAGAATTGCTGGAGGAATTTTTACAAAAATTGCTGACATTGGTTCTGATTTGATGAAAGTAGTTTTTAAAATTGGTGAAGATGATCCACGAAATCCCGGAGTTATTGCTGATTGTACAGGAGATAATGCAGGTGATAGTGTTGGACCAACTGCTGATGGATTTGAAACTTATGGCGTTACTGGTGTTGCATTGATTTCATTTATTTTACTTGCTGTTGGTGGTGCTGCATTAAATATGGATACAACATTAACGGGAATCATTCAAACAAATTTATTGGTTTGGATTTTTGTGATGAGAATACTTATGATTGTAACATCAGTTGCAGCATTTTGGATAAATAATATTTTTAGCAAAGCAAAATACGGAGGAAAAGAAGAACTTGACTTTGAAGCCCCACTTACAAATTTAGTTTGGATAACTTCAATTTTTTCAATCATTATAACTTATATAGCAAGTTATGTTTTAATTCCTGATTTAAATGGAAATACTGATATGTGGTGGATACTTTCCACAATTATAAGTTGTGGAACATTAGGTGCTGCACTTATTCCTGAGTTTACAAAAATATTTACTTCTCCAAAATCGGCACATGTAAATGAAGTTGTAAATGCGGGAAAAGAAGGTGGTGCTTCACTTACAATTTTATCGGGACTTGTTGCGGGAAACTTCAGTGCATTTTGGAAAGGAATGGTTTTCTTTGTACTTATGTTTATTGCATATTATTCAAGCACATTTGGGTTAGATAGTTTTATGGTGTATCCATCTATTTTTGCATTTGGACTTGTTGCATTTGGAATGTTAGGAATGGGACCCGTTACAATTGCTGTTGATAGTTATGGACCAGTTACTGATAATGCACAATCAGTTTATGAATTGTCGTTGATTGAAAGTGTTCCAAATGTGGATAGTGAAATTGAAAAAGATTTTGGATTTAAGCCAGATTGGGAAAAATCAAAATATTATTTAGAAGCGAATGACGGTGCAGGAAATACATTCAAAGCAACAGCAAAACCTGTTTTAATTGGAACTGCTGTTGTTGGTGCTACAACTATGATTTTCTCACTCATACTTATGATTAAATCAACTTTAGGAATTGCACCAGAAACAGTTTTGAATTTATTAAATCCATATTCAATTCTTGGATTTATACTTGGTGGAGCAGTGATTTATTGGTTTACTGGTGCATCAATGCAAGCAGTTACAACTGGTGCTTATAGAGCCGTAGAATATATTAAAAAACATATCAATCTTGATCCAAATGCTCCAAAAAAAGCTGATACAGAAAAATCAATTGAAGTTGTAAAAATTTGTACTCAATATGCTCAAAAAGGAATGTTTAATATTTTTGTTGCAATTTTCTTTTTTGCTTTGGCGTTCGCTTGTATTTCTTCTCCAAGTGGAATTGGTGGAAACAATGCAGTTGCTTTATTTGTAAGTTACTTAATTGCAATTGCAGTATTTGGTTTATTTCAAGCAGTGTTTATGGCAAATGCTGGTGGTGCGTGGGACAATGCTAAAAAAGTTGTTGAAGTTGATTTAAAGATGAAAGGAACTCCATTACATGATGCAAC
>SXSO01000037.1 GCA_005792205.1 Bacteroidota bacterium
AGAAATAATTGAAAACAAAAAAGATGATGAATTTTTATCAATTGAAGAGAATGTAAATACAAATCTTGTAGAAAATGTTTCTGTGACTTCAAAAGAAGAAAATGAAGAAGTAGAAGTTTTACAAACTGAAACTTATCCAGAATATCAACAAGAAATGTTAGATGTAAAACAAAATATTGAAAAAAAATTTATAGAAGAAAAAAAAAATTCTCAAACATCAAGATATAATTTTTATCTTGTTGCAGTTTTTTTATTTTTGCTTTTAGTTTTTATTTATATGTTTTTTTGAATTTTAAAATCAATTTTTAAACAAAAAAAAAGAAAGGTCAAAATATGCCAAGTGGCAAAAAAAGAAAACGACATAAAATGGCAACTCATAAACGAAAAAAACGTTTAAGAAAGATGCGCCATAAAAAGAAAAATCGTTAGATAAGAAATTGTGGCGAGTAGTTTTATTTGCCACAAATTTTTTTTTATAACTAAAAAATCAATTTATATGTATAAAGATCAACAAGGAAACATGGGAAAAGGTTTTGTGTTGGGATTTTTTATTGGAGGTGTAATTGGTGCAGTTACTGCACTTCTTTTTGCGCCAAAGTCGGGAAGAGAGCTTCGTCAAGATATAAAAGAAAAAGTGGATGAAATTAAAGATGGAGCAAAAAAAGTTACGTCACAAGTAAAAGATATTACACAAACATTCGTGAATGAAGATGATAATTTTTTTGATAGCACAAGCGGTGTTGTTGAAGGATTCTCAAAAGTATCTTCTGCTGCAAAAGCAGGATATGATGCGTTCAAAGAAGAAACAGAAAATTTTTAATTTATGTTTACTGATATTGCAATTTTAATAATAGTAATTTGTATTGCTGTTGTGAGTTATTTTTTAATTCATCTTTTTAAACGAATTGAAGAGAGTTTAAAAAATATAGAAAATCAATTCACTGATTTTTCTCAAAAAACAATTTACATTTTTGAAAAAACAGAAACTGTTTTAACTAATCTTGAATCTATAACAAAAAAGGTTCGTTCAATAACTGACAATATGAACGATGATATGAATATTGTAAAAGATTCTCTTTCATCGCTCAGTCGTGCAATTGAAGACATAGTGAATTTCAAAGATAAGATACAATCTAAAGTTGAAGAGCCAGCTTTAATTACAGTTTCTTTTTTTTCGGGAATTGTAAAAGGTTTAAAAGTGTTTGTGGAAAAATTAAAAAACTAATTTTTAAAAACTCAAAAAAAATTTTTTTTTATGAAAGAATATACGACTGAACATATTCGTAATATTGTAGTTGTGGGACATGGAGGAAGTGGAAAAACATCTTTATGTGAAGCAATTTTATTTACGGCATCTGCAATCAATAGAATTGGAAAAGTTGAAGATGGTTCAACTCATTCTGATTATAGAAGTGACGAAATTGAAAGAAAAATTTCCATCAACACATCTTTTTTGAATTGTGAATGGAAAGGAGTGAAAATAAATATATTAGATACTCCCGGTTATACTGATTTTACGGGAGAAGTGAAATCGGCTATGAAAGTTGCAGATATTGCAATTATTGTTGTTAAAGCGTTTGAAGGTGTGGAAGTTGGAAGTGAAATTGTATGGGATTATGCAAAACAATATAATATTCCAACAATCGTTGTAATCAATAAAATTGATAGTGAACACACAGATGTTTTAAAAGTGATTCAATCTATTCATGAAAGGTTTGGAAATGATATTGTGATTTATGATGCTCCTGTTTCTTCTGGTCCAAATTTCGATAGCGTGATGGATATTGAGCATATGAAAACTCATACATATAAAGATGAAAAAGGAAAATACGAAGAAGTAGAACTTCCTTCAGATCATTTGAAAGAAGCAGAACATTATCATGAAGAACTTGTTGAAAAAGATGCTGAAAGCGATGAGAAACTTTTAGAAAAGTTTTTTGAACAAGGAACTTTAAGTGATGAAGACATTCATACGGGACTTAAATCGGCATTTTTACAGAGAAAAATTTTTCCTGTTCTTTCAACTTCTGCAATAAAAAATGTTGGCATTGCTGATATACTTGATTTTATTGTAGAGATTGCTCCAAATCCACAACAAAGAATGCCATCAATTGGATTTATTGATAATGATTCCAATAAAAAAACTGAAATTCAATGTAATTCCAATGCTGAACCAATTGCGTTTGTTTTCAAAACAGTTTCTGAACCACATATTGGAGAATTTTCTTTCTTTAAAGTTTATTCGGGAACTTTATATGCAGGATTAGATTTGATAAATGTTTCCAAAGGAAAACAAGAACGACTCTCTCAAATTTATGTGATGAATGGAAAGGAAAGAAAAGAAATTGGAAAAGTATATGCTGGTGATATTGTTGCAGTTGTAAAACTAAAAGATACGCATACAAATAATACTTTGTCAAGTAAAAATTTTCAAGTTGCAATTGAGCCAATAAAATATTCTGAACATGTAATTAGTCAAGCAATTGTTGCTAAAAGTAAAGGTGATGAAGATAAAATTGGAAACGCTCTTCATCGTCTTCATGAAGAGGATCCTGCATTTATCATAACTCATGATGCTGAACTAAATCAAACAATTATAAGTGGTCAAGGAGAGCTTCACTTGATGATTATGATAAAAAGAATGAAAGATAGATTTGGAGTTGATGTGGATATTAAAGAACCGAAACTTCCATTTAGAGAAAGAATCAAAGGTTCAACTCGTGTGAGTTATAGACATAAAAAACAAAGTGGAGGTGCGGGACAATTTGGTGAAGTTTATTTTCATATGGAAGCGTACAAAGAGAATTCACCGTATCCATCTGATTTGACAATTCGTGGAAAAGAAATAGAAGAGCTTCCTTGGGGAGGAAAAATTGAATTTGTAAATGCCATTGTTGGTGGAGCAATTGATGCAAAATTTATTCCTGCTGTGAAAAAAGGTATTATGGAAATTATGACAAAAGGTATAATTGCAGGATATCCCGTTTCAGATGTAAGAGTAATTTTGCATGATGGAAAAATGCATCCGGTAGATTCAAATGAAAATGCTTTTAAAACTGCAGGAAAGATGGCATTCAAAGATGGATTTTTACAAGCAAAACCAGTTATATTTGAACCAATTTATGAAATTGAAGTTCAAGTTCCAGAAGAATGTATGGGAGACATAATGGGAGATATTTCAAGTAGAAGAGGAAAAATTTCTGGAATGGATTCAAATGGAACTTATCAAATTGTCAAAGCACTTGTTCCATTAAAAGAACTTTATCGCTATTCAACTTCAATTCGTTCAATGACGCAAGGAAGAGGAATTCATAAACAAAAATTTTCTCATTATGAAGAAATGCCTCGTGAAACTATGGACAAAGTAATTTCTGAATCAAAACATAAAGTTGAAGAAGAATAATGCAAAATCTGTTTTCTCCATGGAGATCAAAATATATATCTACTTTTTCCGTAAAAAATGAAGATAAAAAATGTGTTTTATGTGAGGCAATTGACTTAAATGATGATGATAAAAGTTTAATTATATGGAGAGAAAAACACACGTTTACAATCATGAATCTTTTTCCATACAACAGTGGACATTTGATGATTGTGCCTTATCGTCATATTTCAAAACTTGATGAAATATCTGATTCTGAGTTTTCTGAAATTACAAAAACGCTTTCATTTCTATCTACAATTTTGAAAAAAGTTTTACACGCAGAAGGTTTTAATATTGGTTGCAATATTGGAAGAGTTGCTGGTGCCGGAATTGATACACATATTCATTTTCATATTGTTCCGAGATGGAATGGTGATACAAATTTTTTCCCAATTTTTTCAGATACAAAAGTTATTTCTGAAGACATGAAGGAAACATTGAAAAAAATTAGAAATGAATTTTTAAATATATAGTTTTTTCAATAAAAGCAATTTGTTTCATAATAAAAAAATCATATATTTGCCGAAATTTTTCAAATATCGATGTTTAAAAAGATAAGTGGAAAAAAGATTACGTTATCGATTTTAAATTCGGATAATCAGAGTTCAATTTCGTTTTCGTTTTTAAAATTTTTTGGCATTTTTGTTCTTTTTATTTGTGTTGTTTTTTTTAGTTCTTTTTTGGTATTTAAACATACTTCTCTGAAAAACTATTTTTTTGAAGAAAATAATATTTCTGAACTTCAATCAGAAATTTCTGAATTGAAACAAAAAATGATAGGTTTAATGGAACATAATCTCAAAATCAAAAATATACTTGGAGAAAGTTTGTCTAAAGAAGATTCTCTATTTTTGTATAATGTACGAAGTTCAAAAGAAAGAGAGAATAAAATTTTTAAATCCGCAATTGAAAAATCAAACTTGTTAAATATTTTTTCAAATGACTTTTTTCTTGAAAATGTTGAGATGCAATTTCCGTTTTTTCTTCCAGTTGATGGATATATTTCAAGAGAGTTTTCAAAAAATGATTATCATTTTGGAATTGATTTAGTTCCTAAAAATAAAAATTTAGTTCATTCAATTTCAAATGGTTTTGTTGTTTTTTCTGCATTTACAAATGACAATGGAAATATGATAATTATTGCTCATAGTGATGGTTATCTTTCGATTTACAAACATTTGGAAAATATAATGAAACCACAATTTTCGCAAGTAGAACAAAACGAAGTTATAGGAACAGTTGGGAATACGGGATATTTAAGTTATGGAACACATCTTCATTTTGAAATTTTGAAAAATGGAGAACCGTTAAATCCAAGCGAATTTTTCTTAAATACAAATTGAAGTTTTTATGTTAAAACAAAATTCTGAAAGAGATATAAATGTTATAGGAAACGGAACT
>SXSO01000038.1 GCA_005792205.1 Bacteroidota bacterium
AATTTGTATTTGAAGGAAATAAAAATTTTAGTCATTCTTATTCTATATTTTCAAATTCAAAATTAAATTTAAGTGATGATTTTACAAACTCAAAAAAACATTTGTATATATATTCAGATTCACCATTTAATTTTTTTATAGATGGAAATTTGAATTTTGATTTTCGGTTTGATGATAAAAAACAAAATTCAAAGTATGTAGAATTTGGAGGAAAAATTTTAGGAAGTTTTGAAAATGTTGCATTTTCTATGAAAGGTACAAATGCTGAATTTTTTGGAGATAGAAATATTTTGAAAAGTGATAAACGACTTCGTTCAAACTATAAAATTTATGACGAAGATTTTAACAATTTTGATTTTTCAGAAGGATATTTGAAAATATTTTATTCTCCAATTGATTTTGAAATTGGAAGAGAGAGAATTTTGTTTGGAAAAAGTTTTGGTGAAAAAATTTTTATTTCTGATAATGCTCCACAATTTGATTTTATTAAAACTTCAATTGATTACAAATTTTTTCATCACGATTTTATTCATGGATGGATTCTTTCACATAAAGGAAAGTATGACACTATAAAAATTTCAAATGAAAAAATTTTACAAATTGAAGATAAGTTTTTTGCAACTCATAGATTTCAATTTGATTTTTCAAATATAAGTATCGGTTTTAATGAATTAGTAATTTATAGTAACCGCTCAATTGATGCGGCATATTTGAATCCATTTAATTTTTTTGAATCAGTTCAAAGAGCAAAAAAAGATAGAGACAACACATTTATTGCATTTGATTTACAAGTTTTTCCAATTGATAATTTGAAATTTAATTCTACAGTTTTATTTGATGATATAAATTTTAAAACATTAGGAACAAAACGTTGGGACAACCGTTTTGCAATTCAAAGTGGTATTTTGTATTCTCCTTTGTTTTTGAAAAATACAGTTTTAAAATTTGAATATACGAGAGTTGAACCGTATGTTTTTTCTCATGGAAGATCAGAAAATAACAATTATACGCATGATGGTTATTTAATTGGAACTTCTTTAAAGCCAAATTCAGAAAATATGTTTTTTGGTTGTGATTTATTTTTATCTCAAAATATATTTACTAGTTTAAATTTTAAAATTACAAATCACGGTAAAAATGTTATTGGAAATGATACAATAAATTTTGGAGGAAATGAATTTCTTCCACACAGACAAAACGATAATAACTATGTAAAGTTTTTAGATGGAGATTTTAAAAAACAATACGAATTAAATTTTTATTTAGAGTATGAATTTATGAGAGATTTTTCATTTGAAATTTATTATCAAAAGTTTTTTGGAGATTTGGAAAAGAAAAATCTATTTATCATAACTTCAAAATTTGATTTTTGACATTTTTAAATTTTATATATTTTTCAATCCAAAAATTTATTCAAACAAAACAAAACTACTATGCAACTAAAAATAAATGATATAGCACCAAATTTTTCAATTATTGATACAGATAGAAAAATCGTGAATCTCTCTGATTTTATTGGTAAAAAAATAATTCTTGCATTTTATCCTGGAGCATTTACAGGAGTTTGTGAAAAAGAACTTTGCACATTTCGTGATTCACTTCAAAATTTTTCTTCTTTAAATGCTCAAGTTATTGGAATTAGTGTTGATAGTCCTTTTGCAAACAAGGCATTTGCTTTAAAAAACAATTTGACATTTTCACTTCTTTCTGATTACACAAGAGAAGTTTCAAAACAATATGGTGGTGTTCATGAAGATTTTGCTCAAATGAAAGGATATTCTGTTTCTAAACGAAGTGTGTTTGTCATTGATGAAAGTGGAACAATAAAATATATTTGGGTTACAGAAAATCCTGGAGTTGAACCTAATTACGATGAAATAAAAAGTTATTTATAAAATATGAGTTTAAAAGTTGGTGATATTGCTCCAAATTTTTCTCTTCCATCTTCTACGGGAAAAAATATTTCTTTAAACGATTTAATAGGAAAAAAAATTGTTCTCTATTTTTATCCTAAAGATGATACTCCCGGATGCACAAAAGAAGCATGTTCATTTCGTGATAAGATTTCACAATTTCAAAAAAAGAATGTTATCATTTATGGAGTTAGTGCAGATAGTATTGAGTCACACAAAAAATTCATTCAAAAATATTCACTTCCATTTCCGCTTTTAAGTGATGAGAATAAAGATATGTTAAAAACTTATGGTGTTTGGAAAGAAAAATCTTTTATGGGGAAAAAATATTTGGGAATTGAAAGAACTACTGTTATTATTGATGAAAATGGAATTATCAAAAATATTTTTGATAATGTGAAAGTTGAAAAACATATTGAAGAAATTCTTACTGCTTTAATGATATGAAAATTTTAATTTTGTGTACTGAAAATTTTTGTCGAAATTAAATGGCAGAATATTTTCTTAAGTTATTTGATTATACAATAAAAGTATTTTCTGTTTCCGTATTTACAGAAAAGGTTCAGCATTGTGTTCATATTGGATTTGATGGCAACGGAGAATTTATAGGAATAAAACAGCAAATACATCAATGGTTTCAGAAAAAATATTTTCAGGAAATTCGAAACATGTAATTAAAAACATCACAATTTTTTTTATTTAATTCAATCAAAAAATAATTATGGATAATCATTCATCATCAACTTCACAACCTATTCTAATACCAGAGATAAAAATAAATAAATACATCGCAGAATTTATCGGAACATTTACATTGTGCTTTGCAGGAATTTCTGCAATTACAATAACGAGCGGTGGAAATCTTGTTGCTATTGCTCTTGCTCACGGGTTTGCGCTTGCCACAATGGTTTCAGCATTCGGACATATTTCTGGTGGCCATTTTAATCCAGCAGTTTCTACTGGTCTACTTATCACAGGAAAAATGAAACCGGAAGAATTTATTTCGTACATCATTGCGCAATTACTCGGAGCAGTATTTGCGGCGTGGCTTGTCGGAATAGTTTTTTCGCATGAATCACTTATTGCTGTAAAATGGGGAACTCCAACTCCCGGCGCAAATATTTCGTTTATGCAAGCATTTATTATGGAAATTGTTCTTACCTTCTTTTTGATGAGTGTAGTTTTCGGAACCGCAGTTGATGCAAAAGCACCAAAAGTTGGCGGATTATTTATCGGCTTAACTGTTGCGATGGATATTCTTGCCGGCGGAGCAATCAGCGGTGCATCAATGAATCCTGCGAGAACATTTGGTCCCGCATTAGTTGGCGGAATTTGGGAAATGCACATCATATATTGGTTTGGGCCGATTATTGGAGGAATTTTTGCTGCTATTGTGTATAAAAAATTTATGATAACACAAAAATAATAATATACTAATTACAAATTACAAATTACTGATTACTGTTGAAAAGTTATTTGTTATTCGTGTTTAAAAAATGAAATGATTTATTTAACTCGCAAAGAACAATTTTCTGCATCACATTGTCTTTTAAATCCAAAATTTTCTCAAGAAAAAAATTTTGAGATTTTTGGAAAGTGTGCAAATCCAAATGGTCATGGACATAATTATGAAATTGAGATTACACTTATTGGTGAAGTTAATACTGAAACTGGAATGATTATGGATTTGAAAAAACTTTCTGAACTTATTGAAAAAGAAATTCTTGAAAAAGTAGATCATAAACATTTGAATATGGATGTAAATTTTTTAAAAGGAATTATTCCAACAGCAGAAAATTTGGCAAAAGTTTTTTTTGAAATTTTAGAGCCAAAAATTCCATTTGGGAAATTATATTCAATCAAATTGAGTGAATCAAATAATAACTATGTTGAATATAAAAAATGAAAAACAAATTTTCTAAAAACGAAAAAATAATTTTTGAACTTCTCAAATTTATTGGAGAAAATCCAAATAGAGAGGGATTAAAAAAAACACCAAATCGTGTTGTAAAATCATTTGAGTTTTTGACAAACGGTTACAAAAAAAATATAGATGAAGTTTTAAATGGTGCCGTCTTTAATGAAAAGTATAGCGAGATGGTAATTGTAAAAGATATTGATTTTTTTAGTATGTGTGAACATCATCTATTACCATTTTATGGAAAAATTCATATCGCATATATTCCAAATGGAAAAATTATTGGTCTCAGTAAAATTCCACGAATAGTAGAAATTTATGCTCGTCGTCTTCAAGTTCAAGAAAGAATGACTCAACAAATTGCTGAAACGCTTTTCAATGCTTTAAAACCA
>SXSO01000039.1 GCA_005792205.1 Bacteroidota bacterium
GACTTACTGCATTTTATATGTGTAGAATGATTTTTCTTACATTCTTTGGAAAACATCAAGATGAAAAAAGATTTGAACATATTCACGAATCTCCAAAAGCAATGACTATTCCATTGATTATTTTTGCGGTGTTAAGTTTTTGGATTTTTTATTCATTTAATCCACTTGATGGGGGAACTGGATGGTTTGCAAATGCCATTCAAAGACCAGAAAATATTGTTCCAAAAAATGTTGCAGCAATTTCTTCTCATGAGTTTTCTGAACATATGCATCATGAACATTACACGGCAATGTATCTTTCACTTTTTATTGCGGGATTAGGAATTTTTATTGCGTATTTAACTTATCTTAAAAAATCAATTTCATCTGAAAATGTTGCAAACAAGTTTCCAAACCTTCATCAATTTTTGCTGAACAAGTGGTATTTTGATGAGTTGTATGAATCAATTGTTGTGAATGGGACAAAAACATTTACGCAAATTTTACGATGGGTTGATACAAATATTATTGACGGAACTGTAAATGGTGTTGCGTCAATTACAAAAATTTTCTCTAACGTTCACGGGAAAATTGACAAATATGGAATCGATGGAATTGTCAATGTAACTGCTTATACAATTGGGTTTTTTGGACTTGTATTTCGCAAAATACAAACTGGAAAAATTCAAACATATATTGCTTTTTGTGTGTTTGGTGCAATTTTAATATTCTATATTTTCAAAAGTTTTTAAATCACTTAACTAAAAATAATTTAAAAAATTATGATTCTCACATTAGTAACATTTCTCCCAATTCTTGGAATGATTGCGGTTTTACTTCTTCCAAAAGAAAATAAAAAAATAATTCAATGGACTTCAATTGGTTTTACATTTATACAACTATTGGTTTCAATTTTTATTCTTTTAAATTTTGATAAATCTCTTGCGGGAATAAATAATATTGATAGTTTCCAATTTATAGAAAAATTTGATTGGATAACAATTGAAAGTTCTTCATTTGGAAAAATTGATATTGATTATTTCCTTGGAATAGATGGTTTGAGTGTTACAATGGTATTTTTAACAGCATTTATTTCATTTATTGCATCAGTTTCTTCTCTTACAATTGAAAAATCAGTGAAAGGATATTTTGCACTTTTACTTTTGCTTGATGCGGGAATGATGGGAACATTTGTGTCACTTGATTTTTTTCTTTTCTACGTGTTTTGGGAAATTATGCTTTTACCAATGTATTTTTTAATTGGAGTTTGGGGAGGTCCAAGAAGAGAATATGCTGCAATTAAATTTTTTCTTTATACACTTGCAGGAAGTGTTTTGATGTTGCTTGCAATTATTGCTTTGTATTTCAGTGTTTTTTATATTGATCCAACTACGGGAGAAAAAGTTCATACATTCAATATGCTTTTAATGATGAATCCACAAAATTACGATCCCAATTCTCTACTTTTTGGAACACATACTTATGCTCGTTATTTATCTTTCTTTGCTTTGTTTATTGGTTTTGCAATTAAAGTTCCAATTTTTCCATTTCACACTTGGCTTCCTGATGCACACGTTGAAGCACCAACTGCAATCAGTGTAATTCTTGCAGGAGTTTTATTAAAACTTGGAACTTATGGTATTTTACGAGTTTGTTATCCAATGTTTCCAGATGCAACAAGTCATTTTGCCATTTTATTAGGAGTTCTTGCATTTATCAATATTGTTTATGGAGCACTTGTTGCTATGGCGCAAGAGGATTTCAAAAAACTTATTGCATATTCAAGTATTTCGCATATGGGAGTTGTTTTACTTGGAATGGCAGCAATGAATACACAAGGAATTACTGGAGCAGTTATGCAAATGTTTAATCACGGAACAATTACAGCAATGTTGTTTTTGATTGTTGGAGTAATTTACGATAGATCACATACAAGAGGATTAAATGATTTTGGTGGATTGATGAATAAGATGCCAAAATATTCTGGAATTATGGTAATTGCATTTTTTGCAGCACTTGGACTTCCAGGACTTAGTGGATTTATTTCAGAAGCATTTTCATTTCTTGGAGCATTTCAATCTACATTTGAAATTGAAACAATGAGAATAATTACAATTGCATCTACACTTGGAATTGTTTTAACAGCAGGATATATGCTTTGGACTTTGCAAAGAGTTTTTCTTGGAACACTTCCTGAAAAGTGGAACAATTTAACTGACATCGATTCACGAGAACTTGCAATGTTAATTCCACTTGCTGTGATTGTAATTTATCTTGGAATTTTTCCATCCACACTTGTAGATTTTATGACTTCATCTATTAATTCACTTGTTGAGGTTTTAAAAAACGCAAATGCAATTTCACTTAAATAATTTGCTAAAATGATTGAACAATTTCAACAACTAGTTTTAAAAGATATAAGTTTATTTATTCCCGAAACAATTCTTCTTATTACGTTTTGTGTTTCAATTTTGCTCAATTTGGTTTCTAAAAATGAAAAATTTGTTGCATATATATCTATAATTGGAATTTTATTTGCAATTTACTATTCATTTCAAACAATTAAATTGAAAGAAATTATTTTCAGTGGAATGTATGTAGTTGATGGTTTATCTTCATTTTTTAAAATAATAATTGGATTAACTTCTATTTATATTTTTCTTTTTTCTTTTCAACGCGATGAGTTGAAAAAAATTCAAAATAGACTTGGAGAATATTATTCTCTTCTTGTTGCACTTACACTTGGAATGTTTTTGATGACGGGAGCAAACAATTTGATTATGATGTATTTATCTATTGAACTCTCTTCAATTACATCTTATATTCTTTCAGGAGTTATTAAAGAGGAAGAAAGAGGAAGTGAAGCGGCATTAAAATATATTTTATATGGAGCAATTTCTTCTGGTGTTATGCTTTATGGAATTTCAATAATTTATGGATTAACACAATCTCTAAATGCAAATGCAATACAATATTTATTGTTTCAAAATGGAGCAAACTCAATTGCTCTAATGATAGCAACTATATTTGTAATTGTTGGATTTGGATATAAAATTTCAGCAGTTCCATTTCACTTTTGGACTCCTGATGTTTATGAAGGTTCTCCAATTACAATTACAGCATTATTATCAGTTGCATCCAAAGGAGCAGGATTTGCAATGATGATTAGATTTTTCACAGAAATTTTTTCATTTCAAGAGAAAGGAATTTATTTTAATTTAGTTCAACAATTTGATTGGCAAATGATATTAGGATTTATTTCTGTGCTTACAATGACAGTTGGAAATATGATTGCAATTTGGCAAACCAATATGAAGCGACTTCTTGCATATTCAAGTATTGCTCACGCGGGATATATGTTGATGGGACTTGTAGTTTTAAGCAATGAAGGGATTGTTGCAATTATGATTTACTTTACAATTTATCTTTTTATGAATCTTGGAGCATTTTATATTGTTATGATAATTGCTCAAAAAATTAGAAGTGAGAACATAGAGGACTACAAAGGATTAGCATATCGATCTTCATTTGTTTCAGTGATATTAACGATTTTATTAATTTCACTTACAGGACTTCCGCCAACTGCTGGATTTATTGGAAAATTATATTTATTTTCATCACTGCTAAACGCAAAATGGTTTGTGCTTGCAATAATTGGTGCATTAAATAGTGTAGTTTCACTTTTTTATTATATGAAAGTAGTTCGCAATATGTTTTTGAAACAAGTTGAAGGAGAAAGTTCCATAATACAATTTTTATTTGAAGAAAAATTTTATATGATTTCATTTGCTGTTATTGTAGTTTTGTTTGGTATTTATTTTTCTCCTATTATAGAATTTGTAAAACTTGCAGTTAAATAAAAAAAATATTTTTATATTTCAAAAAAAAAATTTTAAATTTTAAGAAAAAGTATTGATATAGAATTTTTGTTAAAGGTTATATTTGAGTTTTGTTTTATTTGATTTTTTCACAAGCACATTTTAAATGCCTTTGACATTTTTTGTAACCGAATGTTTTGGCATTCGGTTTTTTGTTTTATGATGAAGTATTTCATTTTAACATTGTTTAGTATTTTGCAATTATTTTCTTTTGAAAACGATGAAATAAGGGAAAATAATCTAAGAGCATTAGAAAAATTTGGAAAACTTGCAAAAAATTATGGAACTCTAATTGAAATCTTTCCTCATCTGAA
>SXSO01000040.1 GCA_005792205.1 Bacteroidota bacterium
AAAAGAAATCCAATGAGAAGCGAACGAATGACAAGTTTGTCAAGAGAACTTTTTACTAAACCAGCAAACGCTTATCAAACCGCTGCAAATCAATGGTTTGAAAGAACTTTGGATGATTCAGCAATTCGCAGAATTGATATTGCAGAATCATTTCTACTTGCAGATGCAATTTTGATTTTATATTCTAACATCACAAATGGACTTGTGATTTACGAAAAACAAAATCAAAAAATTTTACAACAAGAAATTCCATTTCTTGCAACTGAAGAAATTTTGATGCGAAGTGTAGAACGAGGAAAAAGTCGTCAAAAAATTCATGAAAAAATAAAAATGTTTTCAAAACTTGTTGCAAAAGAAATAAAACTTGAAGGAAAAGAAAATCGTTTATTTGAATTGATTGCAAATGATACAGAAATTCCTATTTCAAAAACAGAATTAAATGAAATTGTAAAATCACCAAAACTTTTTATAGGAAGAGCATCCAATCAAGTTGATGAATTTATTTCTAAAGTTGTAAATCCAAAACTTAAAAAATATCTACACATTAAAAACTCAAACGAAAATATAAAAGTGTGAAAAAAAAGTTTGAAAAATATTTTGGAAGAATTATTATAGTTGGAAAAACAAATGGAGAAAATCCATTTGTAATTTATACAATCACAGCACGTTCTGAAGCAAGTAAATCAAGGGAATTTGTTGTGGATGAAAATAAAAAAGAAATGTTTGTAACTCCAACTGATGAAGAAAAAATTAAATCTGGAAATTTGGAACTTTTAATTTACACTGCAATTTCTTGGAAAAAAAATTTGATAGTAAGTAATGGAAACCAAACTTCATCTTTGATTGAAAGTGAAAAAAATAATTCAACTCCAAAAGAAATTTTAGTTGATGGACTTAAAAATTGGACTTACGAAAATGATATCCCAAATTTTACTCCAAGAATTTCTGCTTGCATAAACGAAAGTCAATGTGCAATAAATATTTTGAAACGAAATGAAACTGGAAAAGAAGAAAGAAAATTTTTTGATATTAAATTAGAAAACGGAAAATCATATTTCATTTCAACATATAGTGGAGAAAACGAAAATACGCTCGTTTCTTTTAACGGTGCTCCAAAAGAAATAAATTTAATTTCTTCTACTCCAAAAAATTTGTGTGAAGAATTTTTTGAAACGTTAAATCTACAATATAGAGTTTCAACATCTTGCATTATGATGAATCGTGAAACAAAAACTTTTGAACCATTCTTAATCAATAAATAAAATGAAATTAGTTCCTGTAAAATCCAAAGATGATATTTTTCCGCAATTCAAAAATTCTCCAATTGAAAAACTTTTTGACTATCATAATTTTTTTCATCCATTTGAAAATTGTAAAAAAGCAGAAATTCTCGTTGGAATGTGTATGGACAATAGAAAATATTTACACATTCCAGATAACTTCGCATATATTTTGCGAAGTGGTGGTGCAAATTTTAGAAATAATGAATTTAAAATTTCTTATGCAATAGCAATTGGAAATATAAAAACATTTGCTCTTGTTTGTCATAATCATTGTGGAATGGTAAATTTAATTTCTCGTAAAAAAAAATTTATTGATGGACTGATAAAAAATGCTGGATGGAATAAATTTGACGCTGAAAAACATTTTTGGGAAAATGCTCCACGATTTGAAATTGGAAGCGAAATAAATTTTATAGTTGGAGAATGTGAAAGATTGAGATTCTGTTATCCAAAAATTTTAATTGCTCCACTTTTCTTCAATGTAGATGATAATTTACTTTATCAAATAAAAGAAAAATAATGCCAACAGATATTTCAAGTATAAAAAAAATGTATCGTAGTGCAAATGATAACAAAAATTTTCCTGAAACAATTGAAATAAATTTTAGAAATGAAATAAAAAAATTTTCACTTGTAAATTGGAAAGATAATCAAGGGAATCAGTTTCCAATTAGATATGGAACAAATCCAAATCAACTATGTGCATTTTACAAATCAATTGAACAAAATAATTTATCAATTGGAAATTTGAATTTTTTTAAAATTGGGAAAGGTGGTCCTTCACTTACTAATTTAGAAGATATAAATCGTGCTTTTCAAATTTTAAAATATTTTTCAACTCCTGCAATTACAATAATGAAACACTTAAATCCAAGTGGAGTTGCAGTTCAACAAGACAAATTTATTTTACTCAAAGAACTATTTTGTAAAGCACGAGATTGTGATAGTCGTTCTGCCTTTGGAGGAGTGATTGTTTCAAATAGAGAAATTGATTCTGAAACCGCTCGTGAAATAATGAAAAGTTTTTTTGAAATTGTTGCTGCTCCAAAATTTTCAGATGAAGCATTGCAAATTTTAAATGATGCAAAAAAATATGGCGTAAATAAAGATTTGCGAATTATAGAATTTTCAAACTTAGAAAAAATTCCAAAATTTGATGGAGATAATATAGACGATTTATTCATCTCAAAAATTATGTGTGATGGTTCAATTGCAATTGAAACTCCATTTCTAACTTCAATTCGTTCAAAAGAAAATCTTATTTTAGATGCTCAAATTGGAAACATTACTGTAAAAAAAATTCCAACACAAAATGAAATTGAAGATTTATTGATTGCTTGGCATATATGTATAAATGTTCGCTCAAATGCAATTGTGTTTGTAAAAAATGGAACAACACTTGCAATAGGAACAGGACAACAAGAACGAATTGGTGCTGTTGAACAAGCAATTTTAAAAGCAAAACAAAAAAATCATTCACTCAAACATTCTGTGATGGCAAGTGATGCGTTTTTTCCAAATCGCGATTCAATTGATATTGCTGCAAAAGAAGGAATTACTTCAATAATTTTTCCCGGAGGTTCAATCAATGATGCTGAAATTATCAAAGCAGCAAATGAAAATAATATTTCACTTGCAATTACAGGAGAACGGTGTTTTGCACATTTTTGAAAAATAAAATAAATAAAAACTATGGACAAAAAAAATCTAGAAAAAATAATAGAACAACAATTAGATAAAACTTTAAATAACTCATTTATTCCTGAACTTGTTTCAAAAAATAATTATTACAAAGGAAAGGTTCGGGAAAATTATTCGTTAGGAAATAAACGGTTGATGATAACAACTGATAGAATTTCAGCTTTTGATTATGTTCTTGGAACAATTCCTTTTAAAGGACAAATATTAAATGAAATTGCTTCCTATTTTTTGAACGCAACAAAATCAATTGTGCCAAACGCTTTAATTTCAACTCCCGATGCAAATGCTTTTTTGATGAATGAAGCAAATCCATTGAAAATTGAAGCGATCATTCGTGCTTATATAACTGGAAGTATGTCGCGTGATTATTTTGAAGATGGAAAAGATTTTAAGTGTGGAATACAAATTTCAAAACATCTAAAAGAAAATAAACGAAATGAAAAACTGAAAGAACTTTTTTTTACTCCAACTACAAAATCAAACTTTGAACATGATGAAGATATTTCTGAAAATGAAATCATAAAACAAAAACTTGCAACAACTTCTCAACTAAAAAAAATCAAAGAAATATCTTTTGAACTTTTTAAATTTGGAAAAATATTTGCAGAAAAACAAAATTTAATTCTTGTAGATACAAAATTTGAATGGGGAATTGATGAAAATAAAAATCTAATTGTTATTGATGAAATTTTAACTCCTGATTCATCACGATATTGGTATAAAAATACTTATGAAAAGTTTTATAGAGACAATAAATCACAAAAAGAATTATCCAAAGAATTTTTGCGACAACAATTAATTGAAAATGGATACGATGTAAAAGGAAATAAACCTCCAATTTTAACTGATGAAATGAGAATAAATACTTCTCTTCGCTACATTGAACTTTACGAACAATTGCTTGGAAAAAAATTTATTCCAACAACCGAAAATCCAACAGAAAGGTTATACAAAAATCTTAAATCAAATAAAATTATCAACGGATATTTTGTTCCAATAATTGCAGGAAGTATTTCAGATGATGCACATTGTAAAAAAATTCAAGACGAATTAAATAGACGCGAAATTCCAAATGAACTTCGCATTTGTTCAGCTCACAAAGAACCTGAACGACTTATAGAAATTATCAAAGAATACGATAAAAGTATCGAACCAATTGTATATGTAACCGTTGCAGGAAGAAGTAATGGACTTTCAGGAGTTGTTGCTGGAAATACAAAATTTCCTGTAATTGCATCTCCTCCATATTCAGAAAAATTTGGTGGAGTTGATATTTTTTCTACACTCAGAATGCCAAGTGGAACTCCAGTTATGACAATCATAGAAATTGAAAATGTAGCACTCGCAATTCAAAAAATGTTTGGAATGTTTGACAATGAATTAAGTATAAAAACAGTTAATGAAATAATTTCTACAAAAGCAAAAAATAAACTTGCAGATGATGAAAGAAAAAACTAATGTTTTAATTATTGGAAGTGGCGGAAGAGAACATTCACTTGGGTGGAAATTAAAACAAAGTAAATTTGTTGACAATATTTATTTTATTCCGGGAAATGGTGGAACAAAACTTTTAGGTGAAAATATTTCAATTGAAAAAAATGATTTTCAGAAAATCAAAGAAATTGTTGAAAGCAAAAATATAACTTTGACTGTTGTAGGAAATGAAGAGTTTCTTGTAAATGGAATTGTAGATTTTTTCTATGAAGAAAATCTTCCTAAAAAAAATCATTTTATTTTTGGACCAACAAAACTTGCATCTGAGATTGAAGGAAGTAAATCGTTTGCAAAAAATTTTATGATAAAAAATAAAATTCCAACAGCAGAATTTTTTATTTTCAAAAACTTTTCAGACGCAGAAAATTATTTGAAAAACTGTAATTACCCAATTGTAATAAAAGCAAATGGACTTGCTGCAGGGAAAGGAGTTGCTATTTGCAATAATCAATTTGAATCAATCACAACTGCAAAAAATTATCTCATTGAAAAAACACTTGGTGAAAGTGGAAATGAAATTATTGTTGAAGAATTTTTGAGTGGAAAAGAAATTTCAATTCTTGCAATAAGTGATGGAAACACAATAAAACCATTTCTTTCTGTACAAGATCATAAAAAAATTTTTGATGGAGATAATGGCCCAAATACAGGAGGAATGGGAGCATATTCTCCAATTCCATTTGTTTCAAAAAAAATAATGGATGAAGTTTACAATACAATTTTAGTCCCTACAATTGCTGGATTAAAAAATGAAGGGAGAAAATTTTGTGGATGTTTATTTGCTGGACTTATGTTTACAAAAAATGGAATTAAAGTTTTGGAATTTAATTGCAGATTTGGAGATCCTGAAACACAACCACTTATGCAATTGCTTGAAAATGATTTGTATGAATTACTTATGAGTTGTTCAGATTCAAATTATAAAAAAAAAATTTCTGAATTAGATTTTAAATTCACAAATAAATATGCATGTTGTGTTGTTGCTTCTTCAAATGGATATCCAAATAAATATGAAATCGGAAAAGAAATTTTTGGACTTGAAAAAATTGATTCAACAACTACAACAGTTTTTCATGCGGGAACAAAATTTGAAAATGGAAAATTTTTCACAAACGGAGGACGAGTTTTGAATGTGGTGAGTTTAGGAAATAATTTAAATGAAACAATTCAAACTGCATACAACGAAATCAAAAAAATTTCATTTGATGGAATTTATTTTAGAAATGATATTGGGCATTGCGGGTTAAAATGAAACTTCCACTTACAAGTTTTGCTGGAAAAATGAAAGTTGCATGTTTTATTTCTGGAAATGGAACAAATGCAACAAAAATTATTGAGTATCAAAACCAATTTCCAAAATGCAATTATGAAGTTGTTCTAATTTTTTCTGACAATGAAAATTCAAATGCAAATGAAATTGGAAATGTTTTTAAAATACCAATAATAATTTGCGATATAAAGAATTTTTATCTTCAAAAAAAATTAAATAAAAACGATTTAAGTAAAAGAAATTTATTCGATGAAAATACAATTAATTTAATTTCTAGTTTTCATATTGATATTATTGTTCTTTGTGGATATATGAGTATTGTAAGTAAGATCCTTATAAAAAAATATTTAATAATAAATGTTCATCCCGCAGATTTAAGAATTGAAGAAAATGGAAAAAGAAAATTTGTTGGAGCAAATGCTATTCAAAAATCAATTCAAAGTGGAGAAAAATTTCTACATTCTACAACTCATATTGTAAATCATATTGTAGATGGAGGAAAAATCCTTATTGTTTCAGAAGCAATAAAAGTTGAAAAAAATTTATCCATCAAAGAACATCAAGAAAAACTTAAACAAACTTGTGATTGGAAAATTTATCCTAAAACATTAGAACTTATTGCAAATCAAAAATTTTTAAAAGACGAAAACAATAACTTATATTTTTTAAACAAAAAAATTCAAACCGGAATTTTGTATGAAGAAATCAAAAACTAAAATTTCATATTCCACATCAGGGGTTAATCTTGATATTGGAAATATTGCTTCAAAAATTTTATACGACGCAGCAAAAAAAACTTGGCAAAATAGAGAAAAAAAATTTGGAAATATTTTTTCTCCATTTGATGATTTCAGTGGACTTCGTGCAATAAAAATCGGTGGATTGAAAAAAAATATTGTCGCATGTTTAGGATTTGATGGAGTTGGAACAAAAATAGAAATTGCTGAAAGAGTTGGAAACCACACTACAATTGCATTTGATTTATTTGCAATGGTTTGTGACGATGCTGTTGTAAGAGGTGGAGAACCGGTTATAATTGGTTCTGTTTTGGACATAAATTCACTTTCAAAAAAAAATAATGGAATTGAAATCATTCAACAACTTGCAACTGGATATGTAAATGCTGCAAAAGAATCAAATGTTGCAGTAATAAATGGAGAACTTGCTGAACTTGGAAGTAGAATTTCTGGATTTGGAAACTTTAATTACACTTGGAGCTCGGGAATTTTGTGGATTGCAGAAGAAAAAAATTTAATAAGCGGAAAAAATATTAAAGTTGGAGATATATTGATTGGACTTGAAGAAACAGGGTTTCGTTCAAATGGAATTTCTTTGGTGAGAAAAATTCTTTCTGAAAAATTTGGAGGAAATTGGCATCAAAAAAAATTGAATGGAAAAAAACTTGGGGAAATTATACTTCATCCATCAAAAATTTTTTGTAAATCAATTGTAAAAATTATCGGAGGAATTTTATATTCACCAAAAGCAAAGATATCAGGAATTGCTCATATTACTGGTGGTGGAATTCCAGAAAAACTTGGAAGAATGTTAAAGCCATCTGACTTTGGAGCAATAATAGATAACCCAATTGATGCTCCCGAAATTATGAACTATTGTGCAAAAATTGGAAATATAAATTTGAAAGAAATGTATCGCAGTTGGAATATGGGAACAGGAATGATTTTATCTGCAAATAAAAATGAAGTTGAAAAAATAATTTCTATTTTGAAAAAAGAAAAGATAAATACAAAAATTATTGGCAAAATTATTTCTGATAAAAAAATAATTATCAACACAAAAAATAATAAAATTGAATTTCCTTTAAAATAAAAACCAATTTGTTTTTTATTAAAATTAAAATAGTTTTCTATTTCCTCACTCTCCTCCAAACAAAAAAATAAAAAAGTATTTTACAAACTCGTAAAATACTTTTATAAAAAACTAAAATAAATTCAATCTAATTTTGACTAATATCTGTATCTGTTTTTTCTTCTGCATTGTTTTCAGCAAAATTTTTATCTAATCTTTTCTCATTTGTTTCAATTTCTTTTTCAACTTTGGTAATTTTCTTTTTAAGTTTTTCAAATTCAACCGTATCTTCTTTCAGCCAATTTTCTACTTTTGTTTTAAACTCTAAAGAAATATCTTCTTTTAAACGCTCTTCATTTTTTTCAATATTACTTTGAATTTTTTCAAGACGTGGTTTTGCTCTTTGAAGAAATTCTTTTCCATGTGTAACACTACGACTAAGCATTTCTTGAAACTCAGTTGATTTCTTTTTTGCAAATTCATTTATCTCAAAATAAATTTCATCAAACTTTTTTTGAACTTCTTTGAAATCATCATAAATCAAAAAATATGATTTCCTCATAAGTTGAATTTCTTTCAACTTATTGCGAGCATTTGTTGATCCTTCTTTTTTTAAAAGTTCTCTAATGTTATTTGCTTCTTCAATAAATTTTGACCGATTTGAAAGCGATTCATATTTTTTTATTTGATTTATTTTGTCCCAAGTTTCTTGATAAAAATACCACGCATCATCACTATCTTCTTTCATCATAGTATTTTCTTTAAAATTATCTTTTAATTTCTTTAGTTTATTTTCAACATTCAAAATTACTTCACGATGGGTTTGAGAATCACCTTCATTAGAAAGAGTTTCATATTCTTCAAAAACTTTTGATATTTCTTTCTTTAAATTTTCTTTTATTGATTCAGAAATTTTTCTTTTGTTTTCCCACAAAATATTTTGTTTCTGTCCAAATGTATCTAATAAAGAATTTATTTCAGAAGATAACCTATTTTTTTCTTCATCAGAACTTATTTCTTTTACTTTTATTTGAAGTTGCTTAACTTCTGAAATTGCTTTTTTAATTTCAATATCACTTAAATTATCTATTGAATAATCCGTGCGAATTTTTAAAATTTCATTTTGTAAATCTTGTATATTTACTGTTTGCTGCTCATCCATAATATGCTTAAAATTTTTGTTTCAAATTTACAATTTTTTTATCTAATTTGTTTTGATTGTAATTAATTTTTTCAACTTTTCAAATTTTTTTTCACCAATTCCTTTTATTTTTTTCAAATCTTCTTTTAATTTAAATTTTCCATTTTTATTTCTGTATTCTACAATTTTATTTGCAGTTGAAATTCCAATTGAAGGAAGTTGCGTAAGTTCATCAATAGTTGCAACATTTATATCAATTAGTTTATTTGTAACTTTTTTCTCATTTGAAACAGTATCCTTATTTTTCAATTGATTACTATCAAAAGAAATTGTTTCTGAAATACTTGATTTTTCAAATTCATTTTCCACTTGAGAATAATCAAACACGTTTTCCGTTTGAGAAAAATTGATACCAAAAAGTTTTATAGTAGCACCAATTGTAAAAGTGGATATCAAAAAAATAATAACTTTTTTTTCGTTTTCAGTGAATCTTAAATTGTGTTTGAACTTTTCCCAAAAAATTTTCATTATGAAAATATGTTTTTAACTTTTTTGTAAAAACCTTGCGATGATTTGGATTTTTTATTTGAGAAATTTTCTGACTCAAATAATGTTCTAAGTACTTCCTTTTCTTTTGAATTTACTTTTTTAGGAACAATTATATTTATTCTCGCAAGTTGATTTCCAATTCCATTTTCATTCAAATGCGGAATTCCTCTATTTTTTATTTTGATAACTGTTCCATGTTCAGTTCCACTATCAATTTTTATTTTCACATCTCCTGTCAATGTTGGAATAATAATTTCACTTCCCAAAACTGCATCCATAAATGAAATAAAGACATCAAGTAAAACATCATCTCCACTTCTTACAAATATTTCATCTTCTATTTCATCTATTAAAATAAGTAAGTTTCCACCTCTTCCTCCTAATCTTCCTGCATGTCCTTGTCCACGAATTGGAAGATAGTTTCCTTTTGCAACTCCTTTTGGGATTTCAACTTTAATAGTAGTTTCGCCTTTAACTCTTCCATCTCCATTACACATTGAACAAGGATTTTTTATAATTCTCCCTTCACCATTACATCTGTTGCAAGCGTGAATATTTACAAATTGTCCAAACATTGAACGACTAACTTGACGAACTTCTCCAGTTCCTGAACACATAGAACAAGTTTCAAAATTTGAACTGCTATTTGCTCCACGACCATTACAAGTATTACAAATTATAAACTTATTTATCTTTATTTTTTTTTCAACTCCATCTACAACTTCTCGTAGAGTTAAACGTAAAGCAATTTGAATATCAGAACCATCTTCTCCTTGTTGTTTATGAGTTCTTCGTGATTGATTTGATGAGCCGAAAAAATCGTCAAATATACTGCCACCTTTTCCACCAAAAAAATCTCCAAACATAGAAAATATATCATCAACATTTCTAAAATCATGAAAATCTTGACCTTGTTTCATTCCTGCATGTCCAAATTTATCATAGCGAGAACGTTTTTCTGAATCGCTTAAAACTTCATATGCCGCCGCCGCTTCTTTAAATTTTTCTTCAGATTCTTTGTTATCAGGATTTCTATCGGGATGATATTTCATCGCCAATTGACGATATGCTTTTTTGATTTCATCCAAAGAAGCATTTTTACTGACACCTAATATTTCATAATAATCTCTATTTGTCATTTTGATTTTTTATTTTCAACAACAATAACTTTAGAATGACGCAACGTTTCATCTCCAAATTTATATCCTTTTTGAACTTCAATAACAACTGTGTGTTCATCTTTTGTTTCATCTTCTATTGTTGAAATTACATCATGAAAATTAACATCATATTTTTCACCAATAGAATTAAATTGTCTCACATCATATATTTCCAATAGTTTTACAAATTTATTTACTGTGATTTCAATTCCCTTTTTAAATGTCTCTAAACTTCCTACATTGTTGAATGATAACGCATTTTCAATATCATCCACAATAGATAAAATTGATTTAAAAATGTTTGCTGATTGTAATTGTATGATTCTTATTTTTTCTTCTTCATTTCGTTTTTTATGGTTTTCAAACTCTGCTGCTTTTCGCAAAAGTTTATCTTTTAAATCTTCAACTTGATTTTTCAATTCAGAAATTTGAGTTTCAAGTTCAAAAGCTTCTTTTTCCGAATTTTCTTCTTCTGATTGATTATTTTCCATATTCTTATTTTCTTCAACTTGTATATTCTCTATTTTTTTTTCTACTTCCGTCATATTTTTTTAACTTAAAATTTTTGAAACTATATTTGAAATATATTTAACAATTGGAATTACTTTAGAATAGTTCATTCGTTTTGGACCAATAATACCAATTGTGCCGTTTACTTTTCCAGATTTATATTGTGATGTAACAATACTAAATTCAGAAAATCGTTTATCTTTATTTTCTTCTCCAATTATAACATTCACTGATTTATCATTTTTATTTTCAATTTCTAAAACATGAATAAACATATCTTCATTATTTAACAAATCAACAACCGTTCTAAAATTTTTTCCATTAAAAAATTCTGGTTGTGATACAATACTTGAAGTTCCATTTAGATAAATTTTTTCTTTTTTCACCACATCAAACATTGTATCAACCGAATTGATAAAAATTCTTATCAATCCACTTGCCTCATCTTGCATATCAATTACTCTATCTGCAAATGTAGTACGGATTTCTTCTAATGTTAAACCACTTAATCGTTCATTCAAAAATGACTCTAATATGTGTAGATATGAACGAGAAATTTCATTTCGTATCTCAATCATAATTGTTTTAATAAATCCAGATTGTAGCGCAATAACAACCATAAGTTTAGAAGAAGAAATACTTACAAGTTCCAATCTTTCTAAAATTATTTTAGAAAACTTTGGAAGCAATACGATACTCAATTGGTTTGAAATTGTCCCTAAAATTTTTGAAGATACACGAAGCATTTCTTCTGCATCTTGTGAACTTAATAATTGTTGTTCAATTTCAACTTGTTTATTTTTGGGAAATTTTTTTAATTCCATCAAACAATCAACATAATAACGATATCCTTTGTCTGTTGGAATTCTTCCCGCAGAAGTATGTGGATGAGAAATTAAACCAATACATTCCAAATTCGCCATTGTATTTCTTATAGTTGCAGGACTTTCTTCCAATCGATGAAGTTTTGATACAAACTTTGAACCAATTGGGTGTGCAGTTTCTATAAAATCATGAATGACAAATTTTAAAATTTTTTTTTCTCTTTCAGTTAGTTGAGACATTGCAAAATAGAAAAATTAGTGTGAAAGATATGAAGATTTTAGTTTTTTAAAAACTCAACTTATTCTAAAAAACTTTTAAAAATTATGACCAATGGAAAAATAAAACAAAGTATTTTTAAACTTAACTTGTTTAGAAAACATTTCAAATTCTTTTCCAACTGAAAAAGATGCTTTTCCTATTGGAGTTTTAAAAGAAAATTCTGTTCCAAGTCCATTTTTTAAATCTTCAAATTTTATTTCTTCGCTTTTATTAAAAACTTTTCCAACATCATATCTCCACTTAAAAAACATTGGGAAAATAAAATCAATTGGAATATTGTATCTATATTCTACATTTAACAACAGTAATTGATTTCCACGAAAATAATTTTCCTTTACACCAAATAAATTTTCTGAACCTCCAATTGAAAACTTTTCTGTTTCAGGAAGAATTCCATCTGCATAACCAAATGCAAATTTAGGTGTTACTGTATGAGTTGAAAATGCTGTAAAGTTTGTTTTAAAAAACCCAAAAATTTTTACAAAACTTATCTTCTCACTAAGTATAAATTTATTTGCCGTTTCATAAAAAAAATTAAACAAAATACCTTTTTTGGGAAAAAAAGTTTCATCTTGTGAATCTATTGTAGAACCAATTTTTATACTTGAAATATTAAACTCATCTTTTGTTACATTTGGAAAATCATCTATAAAGTT
>SXSO01000041.1 GCA_005792205.1 Bacteroidota bacterium
AAAAAATTTCAACTGTTTTTTCTCCAATATCCATTCCAATCATATTTTGTGGAATATTTTCAATATTCACATTTTCACGATTTGCTAAGTTATCAAATTTATCGGCAACAACAACATCTATAGGAAGTAAAATTTTTTTATTTTTTTTATTAGCAATATCAAGAATTTTTTGTGCTAATTCAATTTTATCAATCTCTAAAAGAGATTTTCCAATTTCCAAATTTTGTGCTTTAAAAAAAGTAAAAATCATTCCACCACCAATTATAAGTGAATCAACTTTATCCAATAAATTTTCAATCACATCAATTTTTCCTGAAATTTTTGTCCCTCCAATTATTGCCAAATATGGTCTTTGTGGATTTGAAATTGCTTTACTTAAATATGTGATTTCTTTTTGCATCAAATATCCAGCAACAGAAGTTGAAATATATTTTGTAATTCCTTCAGTTGAAGAATGAGCACGATGAGCACATCCAAATGCATCATTTACATATATATCTGCAAGTGATGCAAGTTGTTTTGAAAAGTTTTTGTCGTTTGTTTCTTCCTCTTTATAAAAGCGAAGATTTTCTAAAAGTAAAATTTCGCCAACTTGTAATTTGGAAACTTTTTCTTCAACATCACTTCCCACACAATCGCTTACAAATTTGACTTCTATGTTTAGTAATCCAGATATTTTTTTTGAGATTGGAAACAAACTAAACTCATCATTTCTTTTTCCCTTCGGTCTCCCAAGATGACTCATTAAAACTAATTTTCCATTCTCCTGTAAAATTTTTTTTATAGTTGGAAGTGATTCAACTATTCTTGTATCGTCACTTACAATTCCATTTTCAATTGGAACATTAAAATCAACACGAACTAAAACTTTTTTATTGTATAAAGAAACATCATCTATACTATAAAAACTCATAAAAAATTATTTTTCAAAAATACTAATTGTTTTTGTAAAAACATTTTGTTTGTTTGAAACTATTAAAAAAAAGTTTGATATTTTTTTTACAATGATAAAAATTCTGCTTAAATTTGTATAGAAATTATAAGCACTTTTATGAAACTTTTTTTATGTACGATATTCTTTATTCTTATTTCTTTACAAGAAATTCATTCACAAGTTTTTGCTGATTGGGATTCTCTTCCTAAATATGAAAATTTGGGAATTGATTTTTCATCAAATGTAGTTGCAGATGGAAATGGAAATGTGTATGTTGCAGGTTCAATCAAAGAAGCAACTACAACAGATAAAGATTGGATAATTTTAAAATATGATGCTTACGGAGAACTTGCAAATGGATGGCCAATGACATTCCCAAACACTGGAAATGATTCAATATGTACAATGAAAATAGATGCTTTTGGAAATTTATATCTTACAGGAAAATATAGTTTTCCATCAGGTGGTGGTGGAAGGCAATCTGAATATTACACAATGAAAATAAAAGGAAGCACACAAGATATTTTTTGGAGTAGAAGATTTAGTTTGAAACTTGCTGCTGGTTTTGATCAACCAAATGGAATGGATATAGATAAAGATGGAAATGTTTATGTTACAGGAGAGAGTGAAAAAGATAATACAAATCAATTTTTAAATTTGGTTGTAATAAAATACGCAAACACATCATCAGGAATTGATGAAGATACTTACGAATGGAAATACGAATATGACGGCGGAAATGGTTCTGATGGTGGAACAGCAATAAAAGTTACACAAAACGGAGATATATTTGTTGGAGGATATTCTTCTGGTGCTGGAACAAGTTTTGATTTTCTAACTATAAAATTAAATTCTATTGGTGAATTTCAATGGAAACAGTCATACGATGGTACAATACATTTGATTGATAAAATTATTGGACTTGTTGTGGATAGCAATAACGGTGTGATTATTACAGGAACTAGTCAAGCATCTACTGGAAACGACTTTAGAACTATAAATTATAGTAATAGCGGAACAACAACTTGGTCCAAAGGATATAATTATTTTGCAAAAGATGAGCCATACAAAATTACAATTGATAAGTTTAATTCAATTTATATTCTAGGAAAAAGTTTTCGTGGAGACCAAAAAGAAAATATTTTTTTGATAAAATATAATGGATCAACAGGTGATACACTTTGGACAAAGTCAATTAATGGAGGCCTTCCAAATGGAAATAATAATTCATATGATGCGGGAACTTCTATATTTGTTGGTTCTGATAGTGCAATTTATGTGAGCGGATATGTTGTGGATTATTCTTTAAGTGGATATGCAAAAAATTTTATTTTACTGAAACTCAATTATACAAACGGAAGTGAGATATGGAGAATTCGTTTTGATTCTACAAATACAAAAAATGAAATTCCATATGATATTTTTGTTGATAATTCAACTTCAATCTATATCACAGGAACTAAAGAAGTGGATTCTTTAAATACTGATATTATAGTACAAAAGTTTGTTCAAACTACATCAATTGCGGGACAAGTTTTTGATGATTTAGATGGAGATACTTTGACAAAAAGCGATCAATATCCATATCCAAATTTTACATTGAGAAGATATTCAACAAACGGACAATTTTTAGATTCAACTATAACTGATGCATTTGGATTTTATAGTTTCATAAAACTTGGAACTGCATCAAGCACATTTGATATTGAATGCGATTCTATTTTTCCAAGTTCGTATGCGGTTTTAGCAGGAAATGGTGGTGTATCTCAACAATCAATTGGAACAAGAACAATAAGAGTTAATATAGATTTTAATCTGCAAAAGGGAATTTCATTATCCAATAATTTTTACAATTTGAGAGATCCAAAATATTGTTCAGTCCCACAAGAAAGTTTAGTTATTGGAAAGGCAGTAAAATATAAATCAGGAAAAACACCAAAATCTAAACCAAACTGGATAAACATACGAGATACAGTTTGGGTGAAAGCAAATTTATCTGCAACAAGTGGGCTTTTCATTGGAATTCAACAACCAATTCCAAACACAACTTATGGATATGTTTGGATTGAAAAAAAATATAAAAATGGAATTTCAAAAGTAAAAAATGCTTCAAACGTTACAAAATTTTTACCAGATTCAAAAACAATTTTAAAAGGTGAACATAGAGGTTCACCTGCTTCTGCAAAAACTTTTCAGATTTATGGTGAAAAACCTTGGACAACAACGAAAAATAATGGAATGCAAAAAAATCCAAAGTATAAAAAACATATGAATCATCTTGTTGGAGAACTTATTGCACTCCGTTTTGGAATTATGGCAAGTGATTTAAAAGTAACTCCTGAAGGATTTGGAGATTTGATTTTTTTCGATAGCACAGATGTAAGTATCATTTATAATGGAAATTCAGTTTATGAAATTGCAAATATAATTGATACTGCTCTCACCTATTTTGATAGCACATTTGATTTGAATTTGTTGGACTCAATTGCAAGTAAAATAAATACTGCATTTAAAGGAGCAACAGATACAATTTCAAGTACGCCACTTAAGGTTTTTGGAAACGTAAGATTGAAAGAAATTCCATTTATGGAAAAAGCACAAACGGGAAATACAAAACAAAGAACAAAGTATGAGAACGATAATTTGTCTTTATTTGTTTCAAGTTATATGCTAAACCAAAATTATCCAAATCCATTTAATCCAAAAACGAAAATTTCATTTGAATTTTCTGAGCCAAGTTTTACAAATTTAAAAATTTACAATGTATTAGGACAAGAAGTATTCAACTTTTTTGAAAATAAATTTTTTGAAGAAGGAAACTATAACATTGAATTTAATGGAGAAAACTTATCTTCAGGAATTTATTTCTACCGACTTTTTGGAGAAAATGAAAATCAAGAAAAATTTTCTTTCTCAAAGAAAATGCTTTTACTGAAATAATTTTCTAACTGAAATATTACTTTTTTTTGCAAAAAAAAGTTGAAGAAAATTATTTAGAAAGTATAAAAAATAAAATTCCAAAAACACTTTTTTCACAAATTCAATATGCAATTTCATTAGGAGGAAAAAAACTTCGTCCTAATCTTTTGTATTATTCATATAAAACAGTAAGTAAAAATAATTCCAAAATAAAATTTGAAGATGCCAAAACCTTTGCTTTAGCAATTGAACTTCTACACAATTTCACGCTCATACATGACGATATAATGGATAATGCTAAAATTCGTCGTGGAAAAATTACTCTCTATGAAAAATTTGGAACAAGTTCTGCAATTCTTGTTGGAGATACAATTGTTTCACTTGCGTATGAAAAAATTTTAGAAACAAAAAATCTTGATGCAATAAAAATTTTTACAAAAAGTTTTTTAGACGTTTGTTGTGGTCAAGAGATGGATAGAAATTTTTCATTGAGTAAAAAAAATATTTCTCTTTCAAAATATTTTGAAATGATTAATCTTAAAACAGCATCACTTATTTCAGCATCATGTGAAATTGGAGCGATTATTGCATGTGGAACTCAAAATGAAATTAAATCAATTACAAATTTTGGAAAAAATTTAGGAATCGCATTTCAAATTCAAGATGATATTTTGGACTTATATTCAAACGAAAATGTATTTGGAAAAAAAATTGGTGGAGATATTTTAGAAGAAAAACAAACTTATTTAACTGTAAAAACAAATGAACTTGCTACACTAAACGAAAAAAAATTGTTAAAAAAACTTTTTATTGAAATAAAAAAAACAAAATCACAAAAAAAAATTATAGAAGTAAAATCAATTTTTGATAAATTGAAAATTGTAAAATATGCAAAATTAGATATTCAAAATTTTATGCAAAAAGCACTCAACCAAATTGAGCCAAACAAAAAAAAATTACTTTTTAATTTTTCACAATCTCTTTTAAATAGAAAATTTTAATGATAGAAAAAGAAGTTATAATTTTAAATCGTGCAGGAATTCACACTCGTCCTGCTGCCTCAATTATAAAGGTTGCCTCAAAATATAAGTCAGAATTTTTTATTATAAAAGATGGAATGGAAATAAACGGAAAAAGCATAATTGGTGTAATGACACTTGCTGCTGAACAAGGAACAAAACTTTTACTTCGTTTCATTGGAATAGATGAAAACGATGCTGCAAATGACATGCTTACACTTTTTAATTCTGCATTTGATGAACCAAAATAATTTATGGAGAAAGAAAAAATTATACTAAACGGAATTGGAGCATCAAGTGGAATTGCAATTGGAAAAACTATTGTGTTTTCCAAAACTGTTCCTTTTATTGTAGAAAAAAAAACTGAAAATACAGATATTGATATAGAAATATCACGACTTACTTTTGCAATTGAAAAATCTAAAAAAGAATTAAAAAAAATCCTTGTGCTTGCTGAACCAAAACTTGGTGATAGAGCAAAAATTTTAGAAGCACAAATTATGATTTTAGAAGATAATATTTTACTTCAAACAATATATTCACGAATAAAATCTGAAATGAAAAATGCAGAATATATTGTGTCAAATGAAATAGAAAAATATAAATCATTAATTCTTACTTCAAACAATGATTATATAAGGGAAAGAGCAAACGATATGGATGATTTAAAAAATAGAGTCATCCGAAATCTTCAAGAAGAAAAACTGATTTCTAAACTTGATAAAGACAAAATTATTATTTCACACAATTTGACAACTGCTGATGTAATTATATTAAGTAGAAATAATGTGTTAGCATATGTAACTGAAATTGGAGGATTAAATTCACATGCAACACTTTTATCTCGTTCGCTTCAAATACCATTTGTTATTGGAATACAAAATTTACTTCATTATATAGATAATGATACAGAAATAATTGTGGATGGAAGTGATGGAATTATAATAGTAAATCCAACACAAACAGAAATATTAAAATATCAAGAGAAAGAAAAGTTTTACAAAAAAACAAAAGAAGAACGTCATCATCCAACACAAAAAATTACACAAACATCTGATGGAAAAAGAATTGAAATTTCTGCAAATGTAGAATTTGAAGAAGAAATCAATTGTACTATAAATTCTTGTGCTGAAGGAATTGGTCTTTTCAGAACAGAAAGTTTTTTGATAGATGGAGAACTTCCAAATGAAGAAACACAATTTTTGTTATACAAAAAACTTTCTGAAAAAATGTTTCCAAACCGTGTTGTGATTAGAATATTTGACATTGGTGGAGATAAACTTGGACCTTATGCAATTGATGAAGAAAATCCATTTTTAGGATGGAGAGGAATTAGAATTACACTTGATGATATTGAAATTTTTAAGACACAAATCAAAGCAATTTTAAGAGCAAGTGAGAAAAAAAATTTACAAATACTTTTACCAATGGTTTCTTGTGTTGATGAAGTTAAGAAAGCAAAAAAAATAATTGAAGAAGTAAAACTAGAATTGGAAAAAAATAAAATTTTATTTGATAAAATAATTCCAATTGGAATTATGATTGAAGTTCCAAGTGTAGTTTTTACATTGAAAAAATTTTTAAATGAAGTAGATTTTTTAAGTATTGGAACAAAT
>SXSO01000042.1 GCA_005792205.1 Bacteroidota bacterium
ACATATAGAACAATTTACAAATCAAATTTAAACATTTCACAAGCCGTTGAACAACTTGAAACAAATAAAAATTTAGATTTAGAATCTCGCTATATTATTGAGTTTATTAAATCAAGTAAAAGAGGATTAATTTCTTCAAATCGCACAAGGTAATTGTTATTTTGAGTTTTAAAACTTTTAAAATTATGCAAATGTATTTTTTTGATACTCAATTTAATAGCGGTAAATACAATATGGAATGCGATCTATATCTTATAAAAAATTTTGAAAGTTTAGGGAAAATTCCAATACTTCGTTTTTATAGATGGAAACCATTTTGCATATCAATAGGATATAATCAAAGTGACGAATTTTTAAATTATGAAATTTGTCGCAATGAAAATGTAGAAATTGTTCGTCGTCCAACGGGAGGAAGAGCAATTTATCACTGTAATGAAGCCACATATAGCATTATCATGGAATCAAATGAGAGCATCAGTTTAACTTACAATAAAATTAGCTTTGTAATTTTAGAAGCTATAAAAAATTTTGGAATTGATGTTCATCATTCAAATGGTTCTTCTCTAACTCGTGAAATTTATTCCAATAAAAATTCATTTTCTTGTTTTTCAACTTTTACAAAAAACGAAATCAAATTTCAAAATAAAAAACTTGTTGGAAGTGCTCAACATAGATTTGGAAATATATTGCTTCAACAAGGTTCAATTATGATTGGAGATGAATTTAAATATCTTCCAAAATTTTGCAAAGATTTTTCAATTGAAAATTTGAATTATCTAAATGAACATACAATAAGTATCAATTCAATTTTAAATAAAGATATTTCATATGAAAATATTAGAGATGAAATAAAGAAATCTTTTGAAAAAAATTGGAATGCAAATTTTATTCCATTAGATTCTTATATTGAAAATAATTTTCTAAAATAAATTTTATAAAGATGAAACACACAATAAAAACAATTTTTTCAATGAAATTGAAAAAAGAGAAAATCACAGCACTTACTGCGTATGATTTTTTAACTGCGAAATTTTTAGATGAAAGTGGAATTGATATAATACTTGTTGGAGATTCTCTTTCAAATGTTTTTCAAGGAAATAAAACTACACTTCCTGTTACACTTGATGAGATGATTTATCACGCAAAGATTGTTACTTCTGCTGTAAAAAATGCACTTGTAATTGTTGATATGCCGTTTTTAAGTTATCAAGTTAGTGAAACTGATGCAATAAAAAATTGTGGAAGAATTATGAAAGAAACCAATTGTTATGGAGTAAAACTTGAAGGTGGAATTGAAATTGCAAACATTGTAAAAAAACTTACTTCAATTGGAATTCCTGTAATGGGACATTTGGGATTAACGCCTCAATCAATAAATCAATTTGGAGATTATTCTCTTCGTGCAACTGAAAAAAATGAAGCAAAAAAACTTTTGAGTGATGCAAAAATTTTAGAAACGTCAAATTGCTTTTCTATTGTTTTAGAAAAAATTCCTTCTCAACTTGCAAAAAAAGTCACAGCATCAGTTTCAATTCCAACAATTGGAATTGGTGCAGGAATTCATTGTGATGGACAAATTCTTGTTACTCACGATATATTGGGAATGTTTGAAGAATTTAATTTAAAATTTGTAAGAAAATATTTTGATGGAGCAAAAGTATTCAAAGAAGTTTTTTCAAAATATAAAGACGATGTGAAAAAGAAAAAATTTCCAAACGAAAAAGAAAGTTTTTGAAATGAAGAGACACAAATTTTCATGTAAGAAAAAATATAAAATACTTATTTCAAATGATGATGGAATTTTTTCGCAAGGAATTTTTGCCTTAGTAAATGAATTAAAAAAAATTGGTGAAGTTGTTGTAGTTGCTCCAGATAAGCAACAAAGTGCCGTTGGACATGCAATTACAATGAACTATCCAATTAGAGCAATTCCATATAATTTTGATGGAAATATAAATGGATTTGCAGTTGATGGAACTCCTGCCGATTGTGTAAAACTTGCTATAAAATATTTACTTTCAGAAATTCCTGATATTATAGTTTCAGGAATAAATCACGGTTCAAACACTGCAATTAGTGTGATTTATTCAGGAACGGTTTCAGCAGCAACTGAAGGAACAATTCTTGGAATTCCGTCAATTGCAATTTCACTTGCAACTTTTGGAACTTGTGATTTTACTTATGCTGCAAAATTTTCTCGTGAAATCACCAAACTTGTTTTGAAAAATAAACTTCCAGAAGGAACTTTGTTAAATATAAATATTCCACCAATTTCCGAAAGTGAAATTAAAGGAGTAAAAATTACACGTCAAGGAAAATCACTTTGGGATGATACTTTTGATATTAGAAAAGATCCATCTAATAAAGAATATTTTTGGCTTACAGGAAATTTAAAAATTTTAGATAAAGATGAAGATGTAGATGTAGATGAAATAGCAGTTTTAAATAAATATATTTCAATCACTCCAATTCAATATGATTTAACAGATTACAAAATGTTTAAGAAATTGAAAAAATGGAAAATAAAAAAATAAACTAATATGAAATTATTTAATATCAATAAAAATCACAAAATAGAAAATTTATTTTCAAAAAACTTTGAAACAGAAAAAGAAATTCAAAACTTAGTTGAAAAAAATTTAGATACATTATTTAAACTGCAATTTATAACATCTGAATTATCAATAAAAAGTTTTCGCATTGATACACTTGCATTTGATGAAGAAAATAAATCTTTTGTTATAATTGAATATAAAAAGGATAGAAGTTTTACAATAATGGATCAAGGATTTACATATCTATCTTTGATGCTGAATAATAAATCAGATTTTATACTTGAATACAACGAAAACTGTAGTAAAAATTTAAAAAGAGATGATATTGATTGGTCTCAATCAAAAGTAATTTTTATTTCTCAAAATTTTACTGATTTTCAAAAACAATCTATAAATTTTAAAGATGCTTTATTTGAACTTTGGGAAATAAAAAAATATGAAAACGGTTTATTGGTTTTGATTCCATATAAATCTACTTCTAATGAAAGTATATCAACTATTTCAAAAGATACAAATGATGTAGTTTCAAAAATTGCAAAAGAAATAAAAATCTATACAGAAGAATATCATTTAGAATTTGTTTTTGACAATGTAAAAGAATTATATTTTACTCTTAAAGAAAGAATTTTAAATTTTGGAAATGATATTGAAATAGTTTATAGAAAGTTTTATATTGCTTTTGTAAGAAAAACAAACTTTGTAGATATTGAGGTTCAACAAAAACAAATAAAAGTTTCTATCAATATGATAAAAGGTGAGTTGGATGATACAAGAAAATTAGCAAAAGATGTAAGTACTATTGGTCATTTGGGAAATGGTGATTATCAAATAAATATAAATTCTGAAGATGACTTAGATTATATTATATTTTTGATTAAGCAATCATATAAAAATCAAGAATAAAATTTTAGCAACAACAATTGTTTTTTCCTTTTGCTTTTTCAAATGCTTCGTTTCCTTCTTTAATTGAAAAATAAATTATTCCAACTGTTCCAAAAATATCTGTAAATTGAAATTTTGTAATTTCATAGATTACACTTGAAATAAGCAATACAATTGACATATAAATACAAACCTTTGTACAATTAGCATCTGAAATCATTGGAGATGAATTTAAAATTTTTCCAATATTTTTTTTTTCAAAATACAACCAAAGCATAATGAAAATTGAAATAATGGAAATAATAGTTCCAATGAATGTAGAGTTTGGTTTATTATCATAAATCAAATTCAAAACAATACCAATTCCTAATCCAATTGATAAAAGATAAAAACAGATTCCCGTAATTTTTAATGCAGTTATTTCAAATTTTGTTTTTTGTGTTTCAGGATTTTTTTTTATTCGTAAAATCATTTGTAAAATTCCAACTCCTGAAATTGCTTCAATAAAACTATCAATTCCAAATCCAAATAAAGTTAATGTTTCATCTTTTATTCCAAAAAAAACTGAAATTATTCCTTCAACTATATTGTAAAAAAATGTGAAATACCCAAGAAAAATAGCTCTGTTATAAAGTTTTAATTCTTCATTTGACATATTAAAATTATTTTACAAGTGATTCAAAAAAAGCAGAAATTTTTTTATCAAAATTTGTTTCAAGTTTTTTTTCTATTGATTTTATTGCTCTTTCTTTTGCTTCATCAATTGTCAAATGTGCGTCTCTTCCTTTGTCAGAAAAATTTATTATTGAATTATTTTTATTGTCAGATACATTTAATAAAATATTCCATCTTACAAATTTTTCTTGTTTTTGTTGTACTTCAATTTCATTGAAATCCACTTTTCCATTGATGGAAAAAATTGCATTTTCGTTTACAACAAATCCAAAACTATTTAGGATTGAAGCAATTTTATTTGTAATTTTTTTTTCACCATCATTTTCAAGAAAAATAGAAAACGAAATTTTTTTTGCAACAATTGAACTCAAATTTAAAATTTCTTCGTAATTGTATTTTGTTTCTATTTTTATGTTTGAAATAATTCTATGTTGAAACAAAAGAGGAACGTTTTCTTCACAATTTTTTTTTGCAATATTTAGTATTGCGTATTTGGTTACAGAATCAATTTCGTTTTTATATTTTTCAATATAGTAAAGAATTTTCTCTTCGTTATTTATGATTTTATCAAGATAAATTTTTGAAGTTTCAATTCTGTCAATATAGCATAAAACATAATTTTTTCCACTGTTATCAATATAGAATTCGCCAAACTTTACATTGAGTAAATTTTGAGAGGAAGTAAGTTGAATATTTTTATTTACTTTTGTTTGAGTTTTAAAATTTGGATTTTCATCTGAAAAAGTTTCTTCATGTTTAGTTTCAAAAGTTTCTTTAACATTAATTTTACTTTCAAAAAATTTAGATGACCAACTATTCAGTTTAAGCGAGGACGAAAAATTAGACGAATCTAGATATTTGGAAATAGGCGAGACGGTATTAGCCGAGGAAGCAAAGCTGTCTTATC
>SXSO01000004.1 GCA_005792205.1 Bacteroidota bacterium
AAAGGAGAGGAACTTTCTAAAGTTATGTATAAGTTGATAGATACTGAGCTTTTTCAAAATAACAAAATACTTATAGTTGGAGGTGGAGATAGTGCAATAGAATCAGCAGTTGGACTTGCAAACCAAAACGGAAATGAGGTTACAATTTCTTACCGAAAAGAAAGTTTTTCAAGATTGAAAGAGAGAAATAGACAAAATATTGAAAAATATATTTCTAATAAAAAAATTGCTGTGATATACAATTCAAATATTATAGAGATAAAAGAAAATAAAATTGAAATTGAAGTAAATGAAAAAGTAGAACTGATTCCAAATGATTATGTTTTGTTTTTACGGGAGGAGAACTTCCGTTTGATTTTTTGAAAAAAATTGGAGTGAATATCGAAATCCATATGGGAATTGGAAAGAGTAGTAATAATATGTAAAAAGTTTATTTTTCTATTTTCTGATTATTTGATAAATTTCGCAACTTTTTTAATCAAATAATTACTTTAAAAATATTCTATGTCTCAAAAGAAAAAAAATAACATACGTAATACACCAACGCATTTTTTAGAAGCAACCCCACATTTTGATAAAGAAAATCCACTTGAATCAATGATGAATAGGTTTGATATCGCTGCTAAAATATTAAATCTTGAAAGTGGAATTTATAATTATCTTAAAACACCTACAAAACAAGTTACGGTTTCAATTCCAATTCAAATGGATGATGGAAGACTAGAGGTGTTTGAAGGATATCGTGTTATTCACAATGATATTATGGGACCATCCAAAGGAGGCATTCGTTATGCTCCCGATATAAGTATAGAGGAGGTTCGTGCTCTTGCTGCATGGATGACTTGGAAATGTGCAGTTGTTGGAATCCCATTTGGAGGAGCAAAAGGTGGTGTAAAATGTGATCCGCAAAATCTTTCGCAATCTGAATTGGAAAAAATTACTCGTAGATACACTTCAAATCTATTGGATGTTTTTGGTCCTGAAAGAGATATTCCGGCTCCAGATATGAACACAAATGAACAAACAATGGCGTGGGTTATGGATACCTATAGTATGCATATGAAAAGAACGGAAAACGCAGTTGTAACGGGAAAACCACTTGTACTTGGAGGTTCATTGGGAAGAAGAGAAGCAACTGGTCGTGGAGTTATGCTTGTAGCATTGAGTGCTATGAACAAACTCGAATTAGTTCCAAATGGAACAACTATTGTAGTTCAAGGATTTGGAAATGTTGGTTCAATTTCTGCACAATTACTTTTTGAAAAAGGATGTAAAGTAATTGGAATTAGTGATGTGACGGGAGGTTATTACAATAAGAGTGGAATTGATATTGACGATGCTATTCAATATGTTTCAAAACATAAAAATTTAAAAGGATATAAAAATGCAAAACCAATTTCAAATGCCGAACTTTTGGAGTTGGAATGCGATGTATTGGTTCCTGCTGCAAAGGAAGATCAAATTACAAGTGCAAATGCAAAAAATATAAAAGCAAAAATTATTGTAGAAGGAGCAAATGGTCCAACGGCTGCAAGCGCTGATGAAATTTTAGATAAAAATGGAATTCTTGTCATTCCAGATATTCTTGCAAATTCTGGAGGTGTAGCAGTTTCATATCTCGAGTGGGTGCAAAATAGAATGGGATACTATTGGACAGAAAATGAAGTAAATTCTAAGCTTGAAACTATGATGAAGCTGGCATTTGACAATGTCTATCAAATAGCAAAAGAACATAATGTTTCAATGCGAATTGGTGCTTATGTGCTATCAATTGATAAAGTTGCAAAGACATTAAAAGTAAGAGGAATCTACGGATAAATTAAAAATAAGTTGGAAAATAATTTTTTTTATTTTTTTATTTTCCAAACTTTTTTCAGAAGAAAATAACTTGTCGTTGATACAAAAATCAATTGATAAAGTTTCTGTTTCTATAATTTCCCGAACAAATTTAAAACTTGGTGATACTGTAAATTTTTCAGTATCACCGAATTTATTTTCGGAAGTTGTGGAAAACCAATTTATATCTGCATTAAAACACAACAGCATAATAGTTGTTCAAAAAAATATATCACAAAATTTTTTACAAATTACGCCAATTGATTGTAAAATAAATTATCAAACGATTTCACAAAATTTTTTCACCGAAAATTTAATTGAACGAAATATTGGTTTTGAATGTGAAGCAAAATTTCTGAAGAATGATGTAGTAATATTTGTAGATAAATTTACAAGCAAAATAAAAGATACGATTATGTTTTCTCAAATTGAAGAAGTGGAAAACAATTTATTTCCGATAACAGTTGGAAATAAAAATGATATTGTAAACAATGAAGATCTATTTGAATATTCTATATTTGTGGGAACTTTTGCGGTAATAACTTTTTTATTTTTTTATATTAGAAATTAATGACAAAATATATTTTTATTTTTTTTATAGTGATTTTTTTTGGTTGTTCATCAGATGAAATAATAGTTGAAAAATCTGCTGATTATTATTTTAAATTTGGAATGAGTGAATTTCAAGATGAAAATTATTTTGAAGCAATTGAAAATTTCAAAACTGTAACTTTGCAATTTTCAGTGAGCAAATATGGAGATTCTGCACAATATTATTTGGGAGAATGTTATTTTGCAAGAAAGGAATTTTTGCTTGCAGCTTATGAATATGAAATGTTGAAAAAAACAATGTCATTGAGCGAACTTCTTCCACTTGCTCAATTCAAATTGGCGATGTGTTATTATCAACTTTCGCCAAAACATATAATTGAACAAAAATATACTTACAAAGCAATTGATGAGTTTCAAATTTTTTTAGAATATTATCCATCTCATGATAGCTCAAAAATTGCAACAGAAAAAATTAGAGAACTTATTTTAAAACTTGCTAAAAAAGAGTTGGAAACTGGAAACACATATTTACAACTTGAAAACTATAAATCCGCAATTCACTATTTCAAAAATGTGATTGAAAAATTTCACGATACACCTTATGTTGAAGATGCACAACTTGGAATTGTGGAAGCAATGATAAATCGCAAAAAATTTAAAGAAGCAAAAGAAGAATTGGAATTTTTTTTCACAAAATATCCAAAGAGTGAAAAAAAAGAGAGAGCAGAAAGTTTGGAAAAAAGCATTGATGAAAAATTTTAAAAATTGTTATGAAAAAAATTAAAGAAAATAGAAAGTTCGTTAAAAGTTCTGAAGTTATAATGACAGAGATGGTGTTGCCAAATGATACAAATCAACTTGGAGTTTTATTGGGAGGAAAGTTGATGCATTGGATTGATATTTCTGCTGCAATTTCAGCTTTGCGTCATAGTGGAAAAATTTGCGTTACTGCATCAGTGGATGAAATAAATTTTCGTCATCCAATTGGATTAGGAGAAGTTGTAACCTTGAAAGCATCTGTAAATAGAGTGTTTCATACTTCTATGGAGGTTGGAGTTAAAGTCATTTCAGAAAATCTTTTGACGAGAGAAAGAAAGCATACAAATACTGCATATCTAACTTTTGTTGGATTAGATGGAAATAGAAGACCAACTTCAGTGGATGAGATTTTTCCCGAGACAAAAGATGAAAAAAGAAGATTTAAAGAAGCAAAATTAAGAAGAGAGGTTCGGTTACACCATAGAAAAAATAAGATAAAATAAAGTGCAAAAAAAAATTCTCGTTGTTTTGTTTTTAAATTTTCAGTTTCTATTTTCACAGCAAATTGGATTTGGAGTTGTGAAAGAATTTACAACCTCTAAAGATCCTCTAAAAATTTTATCAGGAAATTTTAGTGGAAATAAAAAAAATGATTTCGTAGTAGTTTCAAAAAATTCCATCTCTCTTTACAAAAAAAATAATTCCAATTTTTGGGTAGAAAAAAAAATTACAATCTCTAATTCTATTTTAGATGCTGCTGTATGTAATATCAATGGAGACGAGTTTAATGATATTGCATTGTTTTTAGATGATAATACTGTTCAAATAGTTTTTGGAAACAAAAGTGATTCACTTTTTTCTCAACATGTTTTTGATGCACAAAAAAAAAATGAAAATATTTTTTCAGTTGATTTGACAAATGACGGAAAAGAGGATTTACTTTTATACGGAAAATCAAGTTTGGGAATAAGAGTTGTAGAACAATTGAGCGATAAACAATTTTATTATTCTACAACATTATTTAGAGAAAAATCTTACACAAAAATTTTTGTAACTGATATAAATAAAGATAAATTAGTTGATATTGTTGTTTATGATTATATGCAAAATGTAATTCAACTTTATTTGCAAAGAGGAAAGTTTAGATTTTCTTCAGCAAATTCTTGGAAATTTTTTGACAAAGTTTCAAATTTTAATTTTGTGGATTTGAATAATGATGAAATTTTAGATTTCATTGTAAGTTTTGAAAACTCAAAAAAAATAAAAATTTTTTATGGAGATGAAGTTTTTGATTTTAAAGAAAGTACATCATTAGAATTTCAAGATTATATTTTATCATTTTATGTTTGTGATATTGAAAAAGATAACTTTCCCGAACTTGTAACTTTACACAATAATCAGCAATCAATGGTTGTTTTTTGGAATTCTAAATTAGAAAATTTTAAATCAAATACTTTGTATTCTACAGGTTTTGTTCCTTCTCAAATTTTGTTTGAGAAATTGGAAAATGGTTTTTATGACGCATTAGTTTTGTCAAATGAAAGTGGAAAAATAAAAGAGTTTGTAAATTCTAAAAATGAAATTACATATGAAAATGAAACACAATTTTCATCTTCTATAAACCCATTTGGACTTATTTCTACAGATTTAAACGATGACAAAATCATTGATTTTATTGTTTCAAGTTCAACTGCTAATTTATTTTCAATTTATCTTGGAAAAAATAAAAATAAATTAGATGGACAATTTCAATTTGAAATTCCCAATTCATACGATATGAAATTTGTAAAAGATAAAATATTGGTTTCGCATTTAGAGGAAAATTATATTTCAATACTAGAACAAAATTCTAAAATAGAATTTGAAACTGAAATAAAAATTCCAACTGGAAAAAAATTAGATATTTTATTTACAAAAATAGATGAAAAAAAAATATTGAGGTTTTATACTTCAACAGTTGAAAATGGATATTTAAAAATATTCCAATTCACAGAAATTAAACCACAACAGTTTATAGAAATAGAAGTAGAAAATTTATTTCAAGAAATATTGAATGTTACAATTAATGATGTTACCTATGATGGAATTGAAGATATAATTTTTGCAACGAATGATGAAAAAAATAAAACAATAAACATTTTTATTGCAAAAGGGAAAAACGAAATTAAAAATAAAATCTCAATTGTGGATTTTATTTCGCCTCAAAAAATTTTATCATTTAATGGAAATGCAAAAAAAATATTACTTTGGAGTGTAGATTTGGACAATAATTCTCAATCCGATTTAATTGGGAATGTGATGGGAGAAAAAAATTTTTTGTTTGTTTCATATAGAAAAAATAACACAACTTTTTCAGATAAAATTCAAACTATTGATAATGTAAAAATTTTTTCAAATAAGTTTTTGCAATTTGTAAATTACAATTCAGACAAGCGAAAAGATTTAGTTTTTTATAATTCAGAAAAAAAATCATTTGAATATGCTTTGGTAAAATATGATTCATCACTTGAAAAGCCACAAACAATTCTTACGGC
>SXSO01000043.1 GCA_005792205.1 Bacteroidota bacterium
CTATTTATTATGAAAACAAAGAAATTTTTTCCTGTCAAATTGATTGATTTTGTAATAAAATGAGTTTATGTAATATGGCGATTTTAGTCAAAATTTCGTACCCGTTTCGGTCAAAAATGACTTGTTTTTTGCGTCGGAAGACTATGTTTGTGACCGAAACGATGATATTTTTCCGAAATGAAGAAAATGGTTTTGATAAAATAGAATTGTTATTATCGTAAAATAATTATTGGGACACGAAGTTATTTTGTGTCCCATTTTTATTTTTGGGAAATCCCACTTTGTCCCAATTTTCAAGGGGCTTAGTGGGATTTTTTGTTGAAATAATAAACTATTTCATCCAAAAAATGGAGTATTTTTTACCAAAATTGGAGTGTTTTTGTGTGAAAGATGAGTGTTTTTCCTCGTCGGAAGGGTTTACTTTTGACCGAAATGATAGTGTTTTCGTAAAAATACACTCTATTTTCGGAAAAATATCATCGTTTCGGTCACAAACATAGTCTTCCGACGCAAAAAACAAGGCATTTTTGACCGAAACGGGTACGAAATTTTGACTAAAATCGCCATATTACATAAACTCATTTTATTACAAAATCAATCAATTTGACAGGAAAAAATTTCTTTGTTTTCATAATAAATAGGAAAATTTTTCCGTTCCAATTTCACTCCAAAACTCCAATTTTAACCAATAAATATGTTCTAAAATCGGGTTTCACAAATACGAAGAAACCCATTTTACAACGAAAATAAAATTGTATTTTCAATTTATAATTTAATTTTATCAACTTATTTTTTTATACAAAATAAAATATAGAATAAATTTTGCTGCTTCAAAATGATTTGCCAATTTTTTTTGATAAAAATCTTAACTATCTTTTACCAAATTATTTATTATGAAAATCAAATATTTTTTAATTCTAACACTTTGTTTTTTTCAATTTTCAATTTCTCAATCTACACAAGAAAATAATAACGCAATTGAACCGAGATATTTAATTGATAAACCAACTGCAGGAATGTTACAACAAGGAAGTTTTTCTCTCAACTTAGATTTTTTTCAAGAGGGAGGAAGTGTTGTATATTTGAATACTGCGGTTACTCCAAAATTGAGTTTTGGAATTTCATTTGGTGGAAATAATATAATCGGAAATAAAAATGTGAAATGGAATAAATCAGCAGGAGTGAATGTGAAATATCGCATTGTAGAGGAGGAAGAACAAATTCCCGCAATTGCGATTGGATTTGATTCACAAGGCAAAGACGCATTTCTTGTAGATAGTAATCGTTATATGATTAAATCTCCGGGATTTTTTATTGTAGCAAGTGAAAACATTGATTTTCTTGGGTATTTGAGTATTCACGGTGGAATAAATAAATCACTTGAAGATGACGATGACAAAGATGTGAATGGATTTATTGGACTTGAAAAAACTTTAGGAGATGATTTTTCATTTGTTGCGGAATATGATTTTGGTTTTAACGACAACGATAATAAATCGTTCAATACAGGACTTAGATTTAGTTTGTCAAGTGGATTTTGTATTGGTGTGAATTTGAAAAAAATTAAAACAGAAAAAAAGTTTGAAATTGGAAACAGAACTTTGTTTGTAGAATACATCAAAACATTTTAGTGAAACTTTTTAAAGAATTATTTTGTCTTATCAACGAACCTTAAAAAAAGAGGTAATTATGAAATTAAAAATTTATTTATCAACCATTGTATTGTCTGCATTTTTATTGAGTGGATGTTATACAAAATTTTCAATGAACAATGAGGGAAGATATTATTCTCAATATGAGAAAAACAAAAATAAATATGAATATGAAACAGAAACACAAGTTGATGAAAATAATTTTACCGAAGAAGAAGAAATAGAAATAGAAAATAATAAATCTTCTAATGAAATTGAAGTAAATAATTATTATTACAATGATGATTATGATTGGTGGCCAAGACAAAGAACTTATTCGCGATTTTATTCTCCATCGTTCGCGTTTAGTTATTCATATAATTCTCCATTTTATTCGTGGAATTCTTCGTTGTATTGGGATTCATATTGCTATGATTACTTTGGATGGAATAATCATTATAGCTATTGGTGGAATTGTTATCCGACATATTCTTCTTATTATTATGATCCGTTTTATTACAATAACTATTATTACGATAGATGGTTGTGGAATTATGGAGGAGGATATTCTTCCAATACAAATAAAAATTATAGAAATGTAAGAACAATTGGAAAAAGTAGAGATGATGTAAGTGGAAGTAGAGGTGAAAGAGAAATTGGTACAAGAGAAAATTCAATTCGTGGTGGTGGTTCTACATTTTCTGGAACAAGTGTAAAAAGTGGACAAGTTATAAAAAATTCAAATGATGGAAATTATCACACTACAAGAAGAAGAGGAGTAAAGACAACTCGGTCATCATTTTTAGGAGATAGAAGTAATACACTTGGAAGCAAACAAAATAAATCCAAAAATTATTTGAAAAAAGATTCTGAAAATAAATCCATTGATACGGAAACTTCTAAACCAACTCCAGTTGTAAATGGAAGAGAATCTCAAAATTCATCTACAAATACAAATCAAAATAAATCGCGAGAAATTGGAAAAAGTCGTGACAACAATAACAACAATAGTGGAAACGGAAATTCGCAACGACAAAATAATAATTCAACTCCTAAAAAAACAGAACCTTCAAAACCAAAGAGAGATAATCAATGAAAAAATTTGGATTGTTTTTATTTGTTATTTTTTTTTCCCAAAAAAGTTTTTCACAAAACATAAATGATATTCTTCGCATTTCTTCAAACACTTTTGGAAGTAGTGCAAGAAGTTTATCAATGGGAAATGCTTTCACTTCAATTGCAGATGATTATTCTGCAGTGAATTTTAATCCTGCAGGACTTGGGATAATTGAGAATTCAGAATTTTCGCTTTCATTTTCCAATATTGCTTTTAATAGCGATGTAAATTATTTGAACAACATTTCTTCATACAAAAATAGATCAACTAATTTTAATCAACTTGGACTTGTGTTTCCTGTTTCTACTGTTCGTGGAAGTTTTGTTGTTGGAATTGGTTATAGCAGTTCTCAAAATTTTTTAAGTGGAAGTGATTTTCAAAAATTCAATACACAAAGTTCAATTATACAAGATTGGGCAAGTAATAATTCTCCTTTTAATAGCAATAACATTGCATATAATTTGTTTTTAGCAAATCCAAACTTTGATTCAACAAGTTTTATTAGTCCAATTAAAGATAGTTTATTTCAACAAGGAAATTTATCTGAAGATGGAAAAATTGATAGATACTCACTTGCGTTTTCAATTGAAGCAGAAAAAAATTTATTTTTTGGAGTATCAATGAATTTAATTCGTGGAAATTACAATTACTCGCTTGAATATATTGAAGAAGATATTTACGATGTTTATGATACGAACACAATAGATTTAGAATATTTAGCATTTAAAGATGTAATTGACGAAGAGATTGCGGGAGTTGATTTTTCACTTGGAGCATTTTATATGTTTGATGAAAGTGGTGCTTTAGGATTGAACATAAGAACTCCATCATATATTTCAATTAAAGACGAATGGAAAATACTTCGTGAGGTAAAATTTGCTTCTGCAACGGAAGAGCGAAGTGATTTTGTAACTTATGATGATGTTGGAGAAGATGATGCTCCATTAATTACTGAATATGAAGTTCAAACTCCATTTACATTTTCATTTGGTGCATCTTATATGATATTTGATTTTCTTTTACTTTCGGCATCTTCTGATTATACTGACTATACTGAAATGAAATTTACAAGTTCAGATTTTGATAATGTAAATAGAGATATCAAAAAAAATATGAGAGAAGTATTTGCAAAACATTATGGAGGCGAATTGCTTTTCACAGATTGGTCTTTGAAAATGGGTTATATGAATCTTCCATCACCGTATAAAAATGATCCAAAAAGTTATGACAAAATTATAACTACATATGGGGCAAATTTTACAATTCAAGAAAAATTTTTAATTGATGTTTGTTTTGCAAAAACAAAATACGAATCCAAGTTTAATGCTCCCGATATTGGAAATATAGTTAAAGAAAAAATTTCTCTTGACAATTATGTTGTAACTTTTACTTACAGATATTGAGAAAAAGATTTTGTAAGGTAGTTACGCATATTAAATTAATTAAGCCAAAAACTATAGATAGATATTTTCTTTCAAACAGTTTCTATGAAAATAAAATAAAAATCCATGATAAAAGTATTTGGTAAAACAAAAATCA
>SXSO01000044.1 GCA_005792205.1 Bacteroidota bacterium
AATGCAACAATGGAAATAAATATGTAAAAGTAAAAAGCAGAAACAAAAATTTCTGCTTTTTTTATTTATGTATGAAATCTAAGATAAAAGTTTTTATGTCCTCAATTTTTAAAATGCTTCTTTCTCCACTATTTCTAAATTTAATTTCAATATTTCCGTTTTTTACATTTCTTTCACTCACAATAAGTTGAATTGGAACTCCAAGCAAATCAGCATCTTTAAATTTGACACCAGCAGTTATATTTAACCTATTATCATAAATTACATCAACCTGATTTTCTTTAAGTTCATTGTAAATGTTTTCTGCTGTGTTCATAATATTTTGATTATCTGTATTTACAGAAATCAAATGAACATCAAACGGAGAAAGTTTTTTTTCCCAAATTATTCCATCTTCATCAGAATGTTGTTCAATAAAACATGCAATAATTCTTTCAATTCCAATTCCATAACTTCCCATAATTATTGGAACTTGTTTCCCTTCTTCGTTTAAAACTGTCGCATTCATTGAAGTTGCATATTTTGTTCCAAGTTTAAAAATATGACCAAGTTCAATTGCAGTTATGATTTTAAGTGGAGAAGAACAATTTACACAAGGTTCATTTTCTTCAACAGTTCTAATATCAGCATAAAATTCAATACTTGTATCACGAATTAAATCAATATTTACAATATGAAAATCATTTTTATTTGCACCACAAACAAGTTGATTTAAATTTTCAAGTCGTTTATCAGCAATAATTTTTACATTTTTTAAATTTACAGGACCAAGTGAACCACCATCTGCTCCAAAAATTTCAACCAATTTTTCATCTTCAATTTTTTCTATTTCACCGTGCAAATATTTTTTCAATTTTTCTTCATTGAGTTTGTCATTTCCCATCATTAAAATTAAAACCGGTTTTTCATCAACTTTATACACAACTGATTTTGCAAGATGCGATTTATCAGTTTTTAAAAATTCAGAAAGTTGATTTATTGTTTTTATGTTTGGTGTAAAAATTTCTTCAATTGTTTTTGAAATTTTTTCTCGTTCAATTTTTTGCGGATTAGATGTTGCAATTTCAATATTAGAAGCATAATTACAATTTTCACAAACCACTGCAAAATCTTCTCCACCTTCTTTTGATTCAACTAAAAATTCTTGAGAATTGTTTCCTCCCATTGCTCCACTTGAAGCACCAACAATAAAAAACTTTAAACCACATCGTGAAAAAATTTTTTTGTATGCTTCACTATGCAAATCATAACTTTTATTTAAACCTTCCAATATACAATCAAGAGAATATGAATCCTTCATTGTAAATTCTCTTCCCCTCAAAACTCCAGAACGAGGTCGCGGTTCGTTTCTAAATTTAGTTTGAATTTGATACCAAATCTGTGGAAGTTCTTTGTAAGATTTTAAATTATTTTTTGCAATGTTACAAATTATTTCTTCGTGAGTTGGAGCAAGTATATAGTTTCGATTTTTTACATGAAACATTGTATCTCCAAACGCTTCTACGCGATTTGTTTCTTCCCAAATTTCAATTGGATTAAGTGCAGGAAGATGAAATTCTTGTCCACCAATTGTATCCATTTCTTCTCTTACAATTTGACAAACTTTTTTTAAAACTCTATATCCAATTGGAAGAAACGAATAAATTCCAGAAGATAACATACGAATAAGTCCCGCACGAAGCATAAGTTTGTGACTTTTAATTTGGGCTTCAGTTGGGATTTCTTTTAAAGTTGGAAAAAATGCATTTGAAATTTTCATTCTTAAAAAAATTTTTGAAATATAAAAAAACTTGAATAATAATTTTTATAATTAAGTTTGTAACTTCGTGAAATTTTTTTTATGAAACATGTATTTGAAAATTTTGTAGAAATTGTAAAACGACTTCGCAAAGAATGTCCTTGGGATAAAGAGCAAACTCATATGTCAATACGACACAATCTATTGGAAGAAACTTATGAAACAATTGAAACTATTGAAGAAAATAATTTCACTGAATTAAAAAAAGAATTGGGCGATATACTTTTACATGTTGTGATGCATTCAATAATTGCTGAGGAAGAAAAAAAGTTTAATTTAGAAGAAGTAATTCAACTTGAAATAGAAAAACTTATAAGAAGACATCCTCACATTTTTGGAAATGTAAAAGTAAATAATGTTTTAGAAGTAAAACAAAATTGGGAGAAAATAAAACTTCAAGAAGGACGTAATTCAATTTTAGATGGTGTTCCAATTGAACTTCCTGCTTTACAAAAAGCATTTAGGATTCAAGATAAAACTGCAAAAATTGGTTTTCAATGGGAAAATAAAGATGATGCGTGGAAAAAAGTTGAAGAAGAAATTTCTGAATTTCAAAATGAAGTTAAAACTAATGATGAAAATAAAATTGAAGAAGAGTTTGGAGATATTCTTTTTGCACTTGTAAATTATGGAAGATATTTGAATATAAATCCTGAAAACGCGTTGCGAAAAACAAATAAAAAATTTATATCGCGATTTAGTTTTATAGAAAGTGAATTAAAAAAAATTGGAAAAAAAGTTGACGAAAGCTCGTTAGAAGAAATGGATACACTTTGGAATAAAGCAAAAAAAAAACTTAAATCATTTTGAAATATATTTTTCATAAGCATCAATTATATCTTTTACCAATTTATGTCTTACAACATCATTTTTATCAAAATAAACATAGTCAATTCCTTGTATGTTTTTTAAAATGTTTTGAATTTCTACAAGTCCAGATGCTGTTTTTGAAGGTAAATCAATTTGAGTTATGTCTCCTGTAATTATTGCACGAGCATTTATTCCAAGTCGCGTCAAACACATTTTCATTTGCATACTTGTAGCATTTTGTGCTTCATCTAAAATAATAAACGCGTTATTCAATGTTCGTCCTCTCATATATGCAAGCGGTGCAACTTCTATAATTCTTTTTTCAATATAGTTTTGTAATTTTTCAGTTGGAATCATATCATCTAAAGCATCATATAATGGACGCAAATATGGATTTATTTTTTCTTCCAAATCTCCCGGTAAAAATCCTAAACTCTCTCCCGCTTCAACTGCAGGACGAGTAAGAATTATTTTTGTAATTTCTTGATTTTTCAATGCAGCAATTGCAAAAGCAACCGCAAGATATGTTTTTCCAGTTCCAGCAGGACCAATTGCAAATACAATATCATTTTCTCTAACTTTTTTTAAGTATTCTCTTTGTTTTGGATTTTTAACTTTTATGCATCCATTTTTTGTGTATAAAATAATATCTTCTTTGACATCTTTTGGAAAAACAGTTTCAACTTCTCCATTATTTATTATCACAATATCTATAACTTGCTCCAAATCAGAAACTTTTAATTCTCCATTTTTTTTTAAAATATAAGTAAGTTCATTTAAAATTTTTGTAGATTGTTCACACTGTTTTTCATTTCCTTGTATGATTAGGTTTTCACCACGAGAAAAAAAAGTTACATCAATTTTTTTCTCAATTGTTTTTAAATTAGAATCATTGATTCCAAAAAGTTGAACCAAATCTACATTTTCAAGTTTTATTTTTTTTTCCATCAAATTTTAGTTTGTAAAAAAATAAATAAAAAGACCTTTTCTGTTTTCACAAAAAAGGTCTTTTTATTTATTTTTTTGTTGTACAACAAAAATTGAAGTAAATTTTTATTTATAAGTTCTTTTGTTTTCGTAAATAATAATTTCTCAATGCTGCTTTTTCTTCTGGAGAAAGACCACCTTCATTTTCTGGGATTCGCAATTTTTGTCCCGGATGAATTATATCGGGATTTTTAATTTGCTCTTTATTGCCTTGCCAAATTTTTGGCCACATAAATGCGTTTGCATAAACATCTGGTTTTTTAGCAATGTTCCAAAGACAATCTCTGTTCTTTGCCCAAGTTCCAACTACGTAATATTTTTCTTGTGACATTGCTTCACTTTCAGAAGAAGCAATTGCTTTTGAATTTCGCATCAATGTTGTCAAATTACTTTGTAAATTAAAAATTCTTGTTGCAAAACGTGGGAGTTTTGCTGGCTTCATTTTTACCATCTCATCAACTCGTGTTGAAATTATTGAGATTTCATCAGCAAATTTTATTAACTCTTCGTCTGAAATTCTCATAAGGTCATTAACTCGTGCTTCATGTTTTTCAAGCTCTTTTGAGAATTGTTCAAGTTCTGCTTTATTGGTTTCATAAAGTTTGAAAAGTTCATTTTCTGCTGCTACAATATCTACATCAAGTTTTGAAATAATTTGACTTAGTTTTGCAATTTCGTTTACAAGGTTTTCCAAATCATTTACAGAAGCATCTCGTTTTGCTCTTGTTTCTGTCATTTGTTTTTGCCATTCTTCTTTTGTCATTTCTTGTGCAAAAGAAAATGAGAAAAATAAAATTGCAATAATTATTTGAGAAAATATTTTGTTCATAGATTTTTTTAAAGATTTATTTTGTTCCATTTTGTGCTGATTTAATTTCATCTTGAATTTGTTTAAGTTTTTCTTCTTTTTCTTTTATTAAACTTTCCAAACCAAATTTTTCTTTTTCTTTGGCATTAATTTGAAGTTCAAGTTCTGCTATTTCAGCACGAAGTTTTGTGAGTTGAAGCATTTCTTCTTCGGAAGGTTTGTTGCTACAACTTGTTAAAAACAAAGATGTAGAAAAAATTCCCAAAAGAAGAATAAATGAAATTTTATTTTTGGTTTTGTTCATAATTATTGTTATTTAAAAATTTGTGAGAAAGATAAAAATTTAAAATGACAAATTATAATAATTTTTGATTATTTATTTTTAATTTCAAAATCTAAATTTCATTCCAACACCAAATGAAACTTGATTGATTGCCTTTGGTGTTGGTGTAAAAATATATACTATATTTTCAAAACCAACATCTATGTTTCCATAATAAAAATCAAATCCAAAACCTCCAGCAATATTAAATTTATTTTTTCCACCAATTCCAATTCCCATTCTTATTGGAAACCATTTCACTAATCTATATTCACTTCCAAATGAAATTCTTGTTCGTTTTGAATTTCCAGGAGCATCATTAAACCCTTTTTGTAATTGAACACCAATTAAAATATCTCCAACATGTTTTATTGGTTGCATCCAAGATATACCTATATTTAATGCTGTTGGAAGTTGGGAAGAAAATTCTTTTACTGTATCACCTTCTAAGTTTTTTATATCACTTGTCAATTTATCTACAAATTTTTCAATACTATCTTGCGATTGTTGACTTACTAAATTTGAAATTGAAATATATGATTCAATTGAGTTTTCAATCACATTTTTAGACCACTTAATTTTTCCAATATCAGTTAAACTCATTCCAAAACTTATTCCATTTAAGATTTCACAATTTATTCCCAAATCAAAGGCAAAACCATTTCCCGATGGAGAAAAAAATCTATCAAAAAAATTTTTTGCAGAATCTAAAAAATCTCCAGTTGTAGAAATAAAATGAATATTTGCATTTCCATAAATGTTGTACAAAGAATCAATTCCGTTTGCATTTAGTTGTGTTCCTAAATTCACATTATATTTATCTAAATTGAAATACGCAAAACCTTGAATAATTTTTGGAGAAATTCCAAATGAAAAATTCTTCAAATACTCATTTTCAAAATTAATTTCTTTTGCGTAAGCAATTGCAATCTCTTGATATATTTGACCTTCTATTTTTGTTCCACTAAAATCATATTGAGAACCATTAATTGAAAAACCATAAAGCGGAAATCTAATATAATCTTTTGGAATGTTGAAATTTACATTTACTTTTTCTGTTATCGCAAATCCAAGATGTCCATATTTTTTTGTGTGAATTGTAGATGCAAAAAGTTTTGTCTCAAAATCAAAATTATTTTCTGCAATTCCTTCGGGAAAAATTTTTAATATCTCATTTTTATCATTATCAGATAAATGTTTTCCAATTTTTTTTCCATTTACAATTTCTCCTGTAAAAAATTTCGAATAAATGTCATAATTGAAAAAATCACTTCCAAACTGCATACTAACTGGTAAAAACGTAAATGTAAAATTAGGAAGTTCTTCATCTATATATGCGATTGAATCATAACGTGTTTTTCTAAAAATTTTATTCTCTTCAAAAAAATATGATGTATCTTGAAATGTTTTGGAAATAAGGGAATCAATTATATTTTGAGTTAATACCGTTTTAAATTCACCAATCACAGTATCTTTTACTAAATTAAATGTAAGTTTAATTTTTCCTTTTGGTCTATCAAATGATGCAAGTCGTGATGGATTTGTTCCAATTGCTTCAATTCCTCCTGTTGTTGCAACAAAAATATTTCCCATTGAAATTCCAGAAATTCCACTTTTTTCTCCCGCAAAAGAATGGCAAAATAAAAAAAGAAGTAAAAATAATTTTTTCATTTTATTTTCCATCCTCTTCCCTTTTGTATACAATTTTATTTTGATTTCCATCATTTACGTTATAGTTCATATATGCTGAAATTCTAACTTTTATTTTATCAGTGGAACGAAACTGTATAATTGAGTTTCCAGAAGTATTCATTTGTAAAATAATTTTTACTGAATCACACTGACTCAATTTTTGCATTTCTTCTCCCGTCATTCCAAGTTGAGTTGTAAATTTGTTTGGTAAATTTTGTGATGCTAAAGATGAATCAATTGAGAATTCTTTTTCAAAATTATTTATTGTATCATTTCCAGTAAATTTTATTGTAGATAAAAATTGAAGTGGAATCCCATTTTCAAAATTGAATTTTAAACTTGCATTATTTATATTTTCAAGATTTGATGCATCAAACTTGGTTTTGATTTTTGCAGCAGTTGAAAATTCTCCATTTGTAATTCCAACTTTAAACGGAATAATAAAATCAGTTGTTCCATAAACTGATGATGTATCAGAAATTGAAACGACTTCATAATCAGTATTAAATTTTGCATTTCCTGAAAATATAATTTGATTTGGCAAATTTGGATAACTAAAAGCTGAAAGAAAATCGTCCAATGGAATTCGCACCTTATTTAATTGATTTGGAAATATTGTCATTGTAATTGTATCAGTATTTTCAATATTAGTTGTTGTATTTCGTCCTTTAATTTGCATTTCCAAAATTGTTTTTGCTCCCCCACTTATGTGTAATCCTAAATCAACATAAAATCCTGCAAATCTAATTGTGCCATTAAAACTTGTATCAACATCTGTTAAATTTACATTTAAAGTTTCTGAAACAGTTTGTGAAAACGGTTTTATTTTTCCTTCAATGTATTTTAGTTTAAATGCTGTATCTTTTGGAACCGCAATAAATGTTGAGATAAAATCACCACTATTGATAGTTCTGTAAGAATTTGCAGAATCTACATTTGAAATTTCCGCTATGTAAACAAATTCATTTCTTCCATTATCTGAAAAATCAATTTTATATTCACTCAAATCAATTGGAATAGAAATTTTTCCATGTGTAATTGGATCATTTAAATTTGGAATTATTGGTTGAAGTAATAATGGTTCATTGTTAGAAATTTTCCTAAATGCATCAAGTTGAAGTTTTAAACTTATTTTCAAATCAATTTTATTATTGATTTCAAAATATAATTTTCCACTTTTAAATACAATTTGTTTTATGAATGTACTATCGTCAGCAACAAACGGAATTGTTCCATTTATTCCTGAAACTGTTTGTTGAGGAATTTTTGCTCTCGCAGAAGTTGCTTTTGCATTTTGAATATCAAAGCCAAAAGTTATTGATTTGCTTCCCATTGGAATTTGAATAGTTCCCGTATCAGTTTCAATTTGGGCAAATAAATTCAATGCGTTTCGCATTGTGTCGCTTTGCGATAAATTAAAAGTGGATGTTTTTATTTCATTTGGTAATATTGTATTAAACGTAGAAGAAGGAAATTCTGCAATAGTTTCATTTGAATTGTTTGTATTAAAAATTCTAATGTTTATTGATTTTATTGCAATTGGCAAATTATTTTTTATAGAAAAAGAAATTGTTCCTGATGAAAATTTTACAAATTCAAACTCATCAATATTCTCAAAAATTGAAACCGTAAAATTTGTATCAATTGATTGCAGATGTATACTTGTTGGAATTGGTGATGGAATAGAATCAATAATTTTTACATTCAACGAAGTTGCTTGTGGAGTTTGAATTTGAAACTCACCAATTTGCAACATAATTGGATCTGTAGAATCAGGATGTATTTGTAATTTATCTCCTACAGTTGTCGGTTTTGATTGTGTTGAATATTTATAAAAAATTCTATTTGAATCATCAATTTGAACTGCTCCAGTTGTATCTTTTTTGAGAATATCAGAAATTGTAAACGATGTATCCATCAAAGGAAAAAAAAGTTCTGTATCCCAACTTGGCAAAACCGGATCTTCAAACTTTGGTAAACAACTATTTAAAATAAATGCTACAAAAATTATTGAAATTTTTATTTTCATATACGATTTTATTTTTTGAAATATAAAATAAATTTTTCATAAACTATTATCTTATGTTATGTTTAAAATCACAATAAGAAAATTTATTTTTATCATAAATTATTTTTAACTTAGCAAAATTTTTTTTAACTTATTAAGGAATATTTTATGTCTCACAATCTTTTAAAAGGTAAACGCGGAATTATTACTGGCGCACTCGATCACAATTCTATTGCTTGGAAAATTGCCGAGCGTGCATTTGATGAAGGCGCAACTTTTACACTCTCAAACGCTCCTGTTGCAATGCGTATGGGAGAAATTAATAAACTCGCCGAAAAAACTAATTCTCAAATTATTCCTGCCGATGCTACAAGTGTTGCAGATCTCGAAAATTTATTTTCAAAATCAATCGAAACACTCGGCGGTAAAATTGATTTCGTGTTGCACTCAATTGGAATGTCGCCAAATGTTCGTAAACAAATTCCATACACACAATCAAATTACGATTTCTTCCAAAAAAGCTTAGATGTCTCTGCCATTTCACTTCACAAAATGTTGAGTGTTGCAATGAAGTTCGATGCAATTAACGAATGGGGTTCAGTAGTTGCGCTCTCGTACATTGCTGCGCAAAGAACTTTTCCTTTTTACGGAGATATGGCCGAAGCAAAAGCATTGCTCGAATCAATTACAAGAAGTTTTGGATATCATTACGGGAAATTTAAAAATGTTCGAGTAAATACAATTTCGCAATCGCCAACAAAAACCACTGCGGGAAGCGGTATAAAAGGATTTGAAGAATTTTTTGGATTTGCAGAAAAAATGTCTCCACTTGGTAATGCAAGTGCTGATAGTTGCGCTAATTATTGCATTTCTCTTTTTAGCGATTTAACAAGAATGGTAACTATGCAAAACCTCTTCCACGACGGCGGCTATTCGATGATGGGAGTTAATGAAGAGATGATGAAGTAAGTATTAGTATTTGCTACGATTAAAATAATATTTATAAACTTGACACTAATACTCAAAGTTTGTAGTTTTTAGATGG
>SXSO01000045.1 GCA_005792205.1 Bacteroidota bacterium
CTGGTCTTTCATAAACTATATTTCGTTTTATTTTTCCCAATTCAATTTCACCAAGTAAAAGCATTTTATTTTGAGTTTCATTTTCTGATTCTACAATGCGAAAAACTTCTACATCATTTTCTGCAAAGTCAATAGAAAAATATCCGTTTCTTTGAAACAAACGCATCTTTCTCATTTTGCGTTGAGAAATTCTACTTGCAGTTATATTTGCAACTGCTCCATTTTCAAAATTTATTCTTGCATTTGCAATGTCAATTGTATCAGAAATTATTTTTACTCCACTTGCATCAATTCTTTTTACTTTAGATTTTACAATACTCAATATCAAATCAATGTCGTGTATCATCAAATCCAAAACAACTGCAACATCATTTCCTCTTATACTAAATTGTGAAAGACGATGTGCTTCAATAAACATTGGTGATAAATTATATTTTTCCAAAGCAAGAATTGCAGGATTAAATCTTTCAATATGTCCAACTTGAATTTTTAAATTAAATTTTTTTGCAATTTCAATAAGTTGAATTGCTTCACTTATCTCTTTTGTAATTGGCTTTTCTATGAATGTGTGGATGTGGTTTTCTAAGAAAAATTTTGCAATTTCAAAATGCGAACTTGTTTCAGTTGTAACAACAACTGCATCAATTAATTTTGGAATTTCTTCCAACGTATCAAAACATTTTACATTAAATTCATTTGCAATTTGTTGTGATTTTGTTCTATCCAAATCATAAACTCCAACAAAATTTGCATTTGAAATTTCTGAAATTACTTTAGAATGCAAACTTCCCAAACGTCCAACACCAATGATTGCTATATTTATTTTTTTAGTAGTCAAACAAACAAAAATCAAGCAAATATATGTTTTTATTGGGACTATTTTTTATGGGAATTTTTGTTTCAATATATTTCAAAAAAAATTATGTTAAACGTTGCAATTGAATGTGCGATTAGTTCTGGAAAATTCTTACTTCAAAACATAGACAAAATAAATTCTATTGAAGAAAAATCTGGAGAGATTAGAAATCTTGTTACAGATATTGACAAAAAATCCGAAGAAATAATTGTAAAAAAAATCAAAGAACATTTTCCATCTCATAATATAATTGCAGAAGAGGGGAGTAGCGGAAACAATTCTTCTGACACAAAATGGATAATTGATCCAATTGATGGAACTACAAATTATCTTCATTCGCTTCCTTTGTTTTCTGTTTCAATTGGGATTGAAAAAAATGGTGAAATTATTTTAGGTGTTATATATGAACCAAGTAGAGATGAACTTTTTGTTGCTGAAAAAAATTGTGGAGCAAAATTGAATGGAAAAAAAATTTCTGTTTCAAAACAAAATCAATTAATTCGGTCGCTTCTTGTTACGGGATTCCCATATAACATTAATGAAAATCCTAAAAATTGTATTCAACATTTCAATAATTTTTTATTTGAAGCACAAGCAGTTCGTCGTCTTGGTTCTGCAGCTTTGGATTTATGTTATGTTGCGTGTGGAAGGTTTGAGGGATTTTGGGAAGTGCAACTTAAACCGTGGGATGTTGCTGCAGGAAAATTGATTGTTGAAGAAAGTGGCGGAAAAATTTCTGATTTTGATGGAAATAATTATTCAATTTATGACGAAAGCATTTTGGCAACGAATGGACTTGTACATAACGATATGATTAGCGTTTTACAAAAGGGAAAATAAAAAATTGTTATTTATAAAATTGCAATTTTTTGTTTGTAGTTTCTAAACTTGCAATTCATATATTTTAAAAATTTTTTTACTTGAAAACTTTTGATACACTTTCCGATTTTTTATTATATCTTGAAAAAAATGGCGAACTAAAGAGAATTTCTTCCGAAGTTGATACAAATTTGGAAACAACTGAAATTTCAATTCGTGCATTGAAGGAGAATAAATCCGCAATTCTTTTTGAGAACCCACTTAACTCAAAATTTCCAATTGCAATGAATATGTATTCTTCTGAACGAAGAATTGAACTTGCGTTTCAAAAACACCCAAGTGAAATTGGAGAAGAGTTAATAAAATTTTTAGAAAATATAATTCCTCCAAAATTAGATTTTATTTTTTCTCAAAAAAATATTTTAAAAAGATTTTTATCAACAAAGCCAAAAAAAGTTTTAAATGGGGTTTCTCAAGAAATTATTTCGTCCCCTAAATTAAGTGATTTGCCTATTCAAAAATGTTGGCCATTTGACGGTGGAAAGTTTATTACATACGGACAAGTTTTTACTTATGATGTTGAAACTAAAAAACGAAATGTTGGATTGTATCGTATGCAAGTTTATGATGACGCAACAACAGGAATGCATTGGCAAATTCAAAAAGGTGGAGGATTTCATTTTCACAAAGCACAAATTTTACAAAAAAAATTTCCTATTGCAGTTGCACTTGGAACTGATCCAGCAACACTTTTGGCAACAATATCAGCACTTCCTGAAGGAATTGATGAAATAATGTTTGCAGGATTTCTTCGCAATTCCAAAGTTGCAATGACAAAAGCAAAATCAATTCCAATTGAAGTTCCTGCAAATGCAGAATTTATTCTTGAAGGAATTGTTCCACTCAATGAAACAAAACTTGAAGGTGATTTTGGAGATCATTTTGGACATTATTCAAGTGCATCATATTTTCCAATTTTTAAAATACAAAAAATCACTCATCGTCGCAATGCAATTTATCCGGGAATTGTAGTTGGCAAACCACCGATGGAAGATAAGTTTCTTGGAAATGCATCACAACAAATTCTTTCTCCACTCATCAAACTAATTCACAAAGAAATTTCTTCAATGTGGGCTTATTATGAAGCAGGATTTCACAACTTGCTTGTTGTTGCTATAAGTGAGCGATATCAAAAAGAAGCAATGAAAGCAGCACTTGGAATTATGGGAACTGATCAACTTTCTTTGACAAAATGTATAATAACCGTTTCAGAAAATTGTGATGTGAAAAATTTTAATGCAGTTTTAAACGAAATAAAAAATAATTTTACTCCACATTTTGATTTCGTAATGATACCGAAAGTTCCGCTTGATACACTTGATTTTTCTTCTTACAAAATGAATTTGGGAAGCAAGATGATAATTGACGCAACACGAAAAATTATTTCTAATAAGGAAAAACTTATCCACGAAAAATTATCTATAAACGAAATTAAATCATTTGACAATAGAATTTTTGATGCAAATTTTGTAGAAGAAACTCTTTTGATTTTAAAAGTAAAATCACAGGTTCCAAAAACATATGAAGAAAGTATTTTACTAATTGAAAATAAAAGTGATGGGAAAGAATTGCTGGAGAAAATTTTGAATAGCAAAAGATTTGAGTTTGCAAAAATCATTGCACTTGTGAGTGAAGATGTAGATATTTATGATAGAGAAAGTTATATTTGGGGAATTTTTACACGGTTTGATTGTGAAAGAGACATACTTTTTTCTGAACAAAAAATGATTGGCATTTCACCAATTTACAATGGAACAATGGGAATTGATGCAACTTGGAAAGTTGGTTATCCAAAACCATTGATTATGCAAGATGAAATAATAAAAAAAGTTGGTAATAAGTGGAATCAGTTGTGGAAATAAAAAATATTCTGAAAAAAACTATTACAAACAAATTCCGGTTTTTAAAATCAAGAAAGATTTTTAGATATTTAAATTAAATTTAGTTAGAAAATAATTCAATGGATACAAGCATAAATTTTTGTGATAAAAGTTTGGAAACAATTTTCCAAAAAATTTTAAATGGAACACGTCTTACACTTGAAGATGGAATTCAACTTTATTCCACGAATGATTTGATTTCACTTGGGAAAATGGCTCATTTTGTTCAGCAAAAAAAAAATGGAGATAATGTTTATTTTGTTGTGAATCAAAAAATTGAACCAACAAATATTTGTGTTTTATCTTGTAAGTTTTGTGATTTTGCAACTAAAAAAGGTCGTTCAAATGCGTATGAAATGACTATTGAAGAAATACTTTCCAAACTTTCAAATGAACTTCATGAAGTGCATATTACTGGTGGAATGCCTTCTGATTGGGAGTGGGAAAGATATTTGAATATTTTAAAAGAAATAAAATTACATTTTCCTAAAATTGATATTAAAGCATTTACTGCTGTTGAAATAGATTTCTTTCATAAAAAATTTAAACTTTCTGTTGAAGAAATTTTACGACAACTTTACGAACTTGGACTTCGTTCTCTTCCTGGAGGAGGTGCAGAAGTTTTTTCTGAACGAATTCGGCGTCTTCTTTTCAATCAAAAAATTGGTGAGAAAAGATGGTTAGAAATTCATCGTATTGCTCATCAAATGGGAATCAAAAGTAATTGTACACTGCTTTATGGTCACATTGAAACAATTGAAGAAAGAGTAAATCATATGATAAAACTTCGCTCTCTTCAAGATGAGACAAATGGATTTTTATCTTTTATTCCACTTGCGTTTCAACCGGGAAATACGGGAATAAAAACAAAAAATGATTTTACTTCTGCAATTGATGATTTAAAAACTATTGCAATTTCTCGTTTGATGTTAGATAACATTCCGCATATAAAAGCATATTGGGTGATGCTTACAGAAGAAGTCGCAAGTATTTCACTCAATTTTGGTGCTGATGATATTGATGGAACTGTTGGTGGTGAAAAAATTGCTCACGATGCAGGAGCAATTTCTCCAATGCAAATTACAAAATCACATCTTATAAAAATTATTCGTGAGGCAAAAAAAATTCCTGTTGAACGAGATATTTATTACAATCCAATTGATATTTATTCTGAAAATATAATTGGAAAAATTCCATATCTAAATGCAACTCCGTTCTATAATTTTTTGGAAAAAGAAAATTTTAAAATACTTTCAACATCTCCATTTAATTTAGGAAAATTTTCAAAAGAAAATAAAATAGATGCAGGACTTTTTTCACTTGTGAATTTTTTTGAACAAGAGCAAGAACTTGAATTATTGGATGGTTGTATTGCAACTCGTGATCAAGTGAAAAGTGTGATATTATTTTCAAATTATGTTTGGAAAGATTTGGAACACAAAACTATTGGAATTACTGATGAAACTGCAACTTCTGTTCAATTGCTAAAAATTCTACTTGAAAAAAAATATAGAATAAAAGCAAATTTTGAAGTGATAAAAAATACTAAAAAATTTGATGCTATACTTTTAATTGGAGACAAAGCACTTCAATTTAAAAATAAAAATAATTTTCATCTTACATTTGATTTAGCAAGTGAATGGTATGATTGGCAAAAACTTCCGTTTGTATTTGCAGTTTTAGCAATGAAAAAAAATATGCCACTTGAAAAGAAAAATAGTTTGAGGAAAATTTTACAAACATCACTTGAAAAAGGAAAAGATAATTTAGAAAGTGTTGGATTATTTCACGGTGAAAAAACGGGATTGTCAAAAAACGAGATTGTTGAATACTTACAAGGATTTAATTACCATTTGGGAGAACGAGAAAAAGAAGCAATAAAAGTTTTTAAAGCATTTATGATTAAACAAG
>SXSO01000046.1 GCA_005792205.1 Bacteroidota bacterium
CATTTCTTAATGTACTTATTGGGGAAAAACTTGCTATTACAACTTCTAAACCACAAACCACACGACATAAAATTGTAGGAATATATAATGATAAAACATCTCAAATAATTTTTCTTGATACTCCAGGAATTATAAAAGCAAAATATAAACTTCATTCTGCAATGATGAACTCTATGCATTCTGCAATATCGGATGCAGATGTTTTATTTCATATAATTGATGTAGAAAAATTTTCTATTGAGAAATTTCAAAATGAGATTGATTTTAAGATAATAAAAGAAACGAAAAAAAAAAACATATCTTATTCTTAATAAATCAGATTTAACCAATAAAATAGATATTCTCCCAATCATTGATATTTGTGCAAAAACAAATATCTATCTTGAAATTTTTCCAATTTCTGCTTTACATAGAGTTGGTGTGAATGAAATTATACAAGACATAAAAAAACATCTTCCAAGTGATGTTCCATTTTACATGGAAGACGATATAAGTATTCATCCACAAAAATTTTTTGTGAGTGAATTAATTAGAGAACAAATTTTTTATTTATTGAGAGATGAAATTCCATATTCAACTACAATTCAAATAGTAAACTTTCAAGAAAATGAAAATTTTGATAAAATTTCTGCTGAAATAATTGTGGATAAAAAATCTTTAAAACAAATTGTAATTGGAAATAAAGGAAGTATGTTAAAAAACATTGGGATACAATCACGAAAAGAAATTGAAAAATTTTTAAATAAAAAAATTTTTTTAGAACTCTTTGTAAAAGTGAGAGAAAATTGGAGAGAGGATGAAATCAAACTTAAAGAGTTTGGATATAAATAAGTAGTTATGGAAATAAAAAATCAAACGGTATTGATTCTTGGTGGATGGGGACTTGTTGGAAGCGCAATTTGTCGTAAGTTGATAGATAACAATCCACGAAAAATTATAATTACTTCTTTGAAAAAAGAAGAAGCAATTGAATCAGTAGAAAAGTTTAAAAAAGAATTTCCAAGTAAGCAAAATATTTTTATTCCATATTGGGGGAATATTTTCGTGAGAGAGAGTTTAAAAGATTTGGATCGAAATGAAATTTTATCTAATGAAAAATTTCGCAATTATTTTATCAGTGATATTATAGATGAATTTTCTGAGTCAATTATAAAAAACTCTGCTTTGTATAAATTGCTGAAAAAATATAAACCACAAGTTGTAATTGACTGTATCAATACTGCAACTGCAATTGCATATCAAGATATTTTTTATAGTTCTAAAAAATTATTTTCAGAAATTCAAAATGCTAAATCAAGTAAAATCGCAAATGAAAGTTTAATAAATTCTGTAGAAAATCTTTTATGCACATTGTATATTCCACAACTTGTGCGACATATTCAATTACTCTATCGTTCAATGCAAATTGCAAAAACAAAAGTGTATCTTAAAATTGGAACAAGTGGAACTGGAGGAATGGGATTAAATATTCCGTATACTCATAGTGAAGAAAAACCATCACGAGTTTTGCTTTCCAAATCTTCTGTTGCTGGTGCACATACTCTTCTTTTATTTTTGATGGGAAGAACTCCTGATGCTCCTGTAATAAAAGAAATTAAACCAACTGCTGCAATTGCGTGGAGAAAAATTTCATATGGAAAAATTCAACGTGGAGGAAAACAAATTAAAATAATGGATTGTCCAATTGAAAAAGGAATGAAGTTGGAAAATAAATTGTTTGCGAAAGATGAAAACTATGGAATAAAATCCAATATGGATTTAGAATCGGTTTATATTGATACGGGAGAAAACGGACTTTTTTCCAAAAGTGAATTTGAAGCAATTGCAACTCCTGGACAAATGGAATATGTAACACCAGAAGAAATTGCAGAATCAGTAATCGTAGAAATAAAAGGAGGAAATACAGGACATGATATTGTAAATGCGTTGGATAATGCAGTTTTAGATCCAACTTATAGAGCAGGTTTTATGTTTCAAAATGCTTTGACAAAATTAGAGAAATTAGAAGAAGAGTTTAATACCGAGAGCATTGCATTTGGGTATTTAGGACCACCACGATTGACGAAACTTCTTTTTGAAACACATCTTTTGAAAAAATGTTTTACCGATATGAGAAGTGTTTTAAAACAAAGTGAAAAATCAATATCCAAAAAACTTCAAGAAGAAATTAGAAAAAACAAAAAATTTCGTTCACAAATTATTTCTGTTGGAATTCCTATTTTGCTTTCAGATGGAAAAACACTTTTGAGAGGAAGTGAAATTAAAATTCCATCTCTTCATGGAAGAAATGAATTTGAAATCACAAGTACAAACATTGATTCATGGGCAAATGATGGATGGATTGATTTAAGGGAAAAAAATATGAAATTGTGGAAAAATAGAATCAAAAAAATAATTTCATTCGTAGAACAAATTCCAAATGATGAAACAAGTTCTAGATATTTTGAAAATATGAATTATTGGAAAAACTTTTCTACTATTGAATCGGGAAAAATAGTTGGATGGATTTTTTCAGAAGAAGAAAAAGGTAAAAGAGCAAAAGCATAATTGATGTGAATTTTTTTTTTCTACTTTTGTTCTCACTTTTTTTTTCGCAAGAAAATTTTTCACAGTGTGGTAAAATTGAAAATAGTGCATTTCAAGTTGGTGAGAAATTGATATTTGATATTTCATATGGATTTATAACCGCAGGTGAATCAATTATGGAAATTCCATCAACTGAAATTTTAAATGATAATATGTGTTTTAAAATTTCAGTTGAAGTAAAAACTAATTCTTCATTTGATTGGTTTTACAAAGTTAGAGATAGTTATTTATCTTATGTGGATGTAGATGGAATTTTTTCTCACAAATTTGAACAGCATATAAAAGAGGGAAGATATAAAAGAGATTTTAGTGCAACTTTTAATTATACAAAAAAAATTGCAATTATTTCAAAAAAAAATATAGATATTGATAAATGTATTCATGATATTATTTCTGCTTTTTATTTTATGAGAACATTAGATTTTTCTAATTTAAAAAAAAATGATGTTATACATTTAAAAAATTTTTACAAAGATTCAACTTATGATTTGGATGTAAAATTTTTAGGTAAAGAAAAAATCAAAATAGATATAGGAGAATTTAATTGTATCAAAATAGAACCATTTGTAACAGAAGGTGGATTATTTAAAAACACCGGAACAATTACAATTTGGTTAAGTGATGATGCAAATAAAATTCCAATTAAAATGTCATCCAAAGTTGTAATTGGCTCTATTGACGCAGAGTTAAAAAAATATTATGGAATCAAATCTGAATTAAAATCAAAATTGAAATGAGTAAATCACAATACACACAAATTTCTTTGAAAAAAATTAAAACAATTTCTATAAAAAATAGAAAGAGTAAAGTCGAAATAGAAAACTTTGCTAAACCATTTGTAAGTGAAAAAAAATCTTTTAATCAATTTGTAGAAAATTTTCCAAATATATTGGTTGCAAAGGATCTAAAAATATTAGTTGAAAGAATTGTTGAATCACGGAAAAAAAAAAATCCCGTAATATTTATGATGGGTGCTCATATGATAAAAGTTGGGCTTTCTCCGATAATCATTGATTTAATTGAAAAAAATATTATTACATCAATTGCGATGAATAGTGCTTCCGCAATTCACGATATTGAAACTGCATTTTTTGGCAAAACATCTGAAGATGTTGCAGAAAATATTTTAGATGGAACTTTTGGAATGTCTAAAGAGACGGGAGATTTTTTAAATAATTCTCTAAAGAAAAATTTCAAAACAAATTTTGGATATGGAGAATCGCTTGCAAAAGAATTGATTTTAAAAAAAGCCAAATATTTAAATTATAGTATTATTGCAAAATGTTTTGGAAAAAAAATTCCAATAACAATTCACGCAGCAATTGGAACAGATATAAATCATCAACAACCCACAATGAATGGAGCTGTTATTGGTGAAATGAGTTTTAGAGATTTCAAAATTTTTACAAATGAAGTGAAAAAACTTTGTGACGGTGGAGTTGTTTTAAATTTTGGTTCTGCTGTGATAATGCCAGAAATTTTTTTAAAAAGTTTGACTATTGCCAGAAATTTAAAATACAAAGCTAATGGTTTTACAACTGCAAATTTTGATATGAATTTTCATTATAGACCACAACAAAATATTGTGCAAAGACCAACTCAAAATGGTGGAAAAGGTTTTTATTTTATTGGGCATCATGAAATTATGTTTCCACTTTTATCAGCGATGATTAAATCTAAAATTGATGAATTTGATTCAATACAAAGATAAAAAATCATATCCATATTTTATTCTTGTTTTAATACTTTTCTTGTATCAAATTATTGGCAGTACATTTTTTTATATTTTATTTGGAGAAAAAATTGAAAATCGTATTTATGAAATGATAACACTTATGTTTTCTCAATTTATATTTATACTATTGCCAATATTATTTTTTTCTACATTTGAAACTAATGATTTGAAAAATTTCTTTCGTTTAAATTTTAAAATAAAATTTTCGCAAATTATTTTTTCTCTTATTGGTCTTTTTTCACTTTCTCAAATCCTTGGAATTTTTATTTCATTTCAAGATACAATTCCACTTCCTGAGTGGTTAAGTAATTTTCGGTCGATGATGGAAAATAAAAGTAAAAATATTACAACAGCAAATTCAATTGGAGAATTATTTTTTGTAATTTTTGTTATCGCGATAACTCCTGCAATATGTGAAGAAATTTTTTTTCGTGGTTTTATACAGAGAAAATTTGAAAAAATATATACATCAACTTTTGCATATGTTTTAAGTGGAACGATTTTTGGAATCTATCATTTTAATCCATTTCATATTATTGGACTTATTGGATTAGGAATTTATTTTGGATTTCTTGTATATCATTCAAATAGTATTTTTTTGAGCATGATTGCACATTTTCTGAATAATACATTTGCAGTTATTTTGCTTTATTTTGGTATTGATGAAAGTAGTATTATGTCTATAGGAAATATTTTTTCAATTGAAACTTTTTTTTATTTATTGATTTATAGTTTAGTATTTGTTTTTTCAATATTTTATTTTTTAAAATTCACAGCAAAAAAAAATATTTATGAATAAATTATTTAATAGAATTTTAGTTGGTATTGTTGGAATACCGATTGTTTTGTATTTGATTTATTTAGGCGAAACTTATTTTTCGCTGTTTATTTTTTTTGTGTCTGTAATTGCTTTATATGAATTTCATAATATGTTTAAGACGAAAAACATATCACGAGATTTTATTGTAAGTATTTTTGCAAATTTTTTTGTGATAAGTATTTTTGCAAATTTTCCGAATATTGAAACATATCTAA
>SXSO01000047.1 GCA_005792205.1 Bacteroidota bacterium
AAATCGTTTCAAGATTATAGAAAAAAAATGAACGAGAAAATTTTGCAAGAAGCAAATCTTCCAATTAAAAGATTTTTTTCTCTTGACACTTTAACTTATGAAAATGGTTCACTTGATTCAAAGACGAAAGAAATGCTTGGGCTTGTTGCTTCAATGGTTTTGCGATGTGATGATTGTATAAAATATCACATTGAAAAATGCAGTTTAAATAATGTTAATAGAAAAGAATTTTATGAAATTTTTAGTGTGGCATTAACTGTTGGTGGATCAATTGTTATTCCGCATCTAAGAAAAGCAGTTGAATTTTTAGATGAGTTAGAAAACACAAACTGATGTCTATATTTGAAGGTAAAAATAAAATTGTAAAAGTTTTTAATGAAACAAGAAGAGGAAAAAAAGTTACAATTATTGCAGGATTAAATCATAATCCACAATCTACAAATGAACTTGCAAAACATCTTAAGCAACAATGTGCTGCTGGAGGAACAGTAGAAGGAAAAAGTATTTTAATTCAAGGAGATAAAGTAAAAGAAATTTCTCAAAAACTTTTGTCAATGAACTATATTGTAAAATGAAAAAAAGTATTCGTGAAAGATTACAACTTGGACCAATTCTTTGTGATGGAGCAATTGGAACTTTACTTGATTTATATGAATATCCAGAACTTCCACACGAAATTCAAAATATAAAAAACCCTGATATTATTGAAAGAATTCATCATGAGTATATTGATGCAGGAAGTGAAATAATAAAAACAAATACATTTTCTGCAAATAGAATTCGTCTTTCACAATTTCACTTGGAAGAACAAATAAAAGAAATAAATCTAAAAGGTGTTGAAATTGCTTGCAAAGTTGCCAAAGAAAAAAATGTATATGTTGCAGCATCAATTGGACCAACTGGAATGATGCTTGAACCAATCGGAAAATTAAAAAAAGAAATTGCAAGAAATTGTTTTAAGGAACAAATTGAAATTTTAGTTTCTCAAAAAGTTGATTTGTTGATGTTTGAAACATTTGTAAGTGTTTCAGAACTTGACGAAGCAATTTTTGCTGCAAAAGAACTTGGTGTTGATATTCCAATTGTTGCACAAAAAGCGTTTGCAGAAGATGCTTCAATACTTTCAGGAAATTTTCCGATTGAAGTTTTTGAACATTTGTTAAGTTTGGGTGTTGATGTTGTTGGAGCAAATTGCACAGTTGGACCACAGAGAATGTATTCCATAATAAAAAATGTTTATAAAGATGGAATTATACTTTCAGCACAACCATCTGCTGGAATTCCAACACTTCTCAATGGTCGTTCAATTTATCACGCAACTCCTGAATATCTTTCTCAATATGCAAAAGAACTTGTAGAATCTGGTGTTACATTGATTGGTGCATGTTGTGGTTCAACTCCAAAACATATCAAAGAAATGAAGAAAGCAATTGATGATATCATAGTTTCTAAAATAAAAATAATTGAAAAGGAAAAACCTAAACAAGAAAAAATTGTTTTACAGACGAATTCTAAAAAATCAAATTTTGCAAATAAAATTGGGAAAAAATTTATAACAACTGTTGAACTTGATATTCCACGAGGATTAGATATGAACAGTGTAATTAGTGGTGCAAAATTTTTGCATAACATTGGAATTGATGCTGTAAATATTACAGATGGAGCAAGAGCTCGTTTAAGAATGAATGCTGTTGCACTTTCTTACAAGATTCAATCTGAAGTTGGAATAGAAACAATAACGCATCAAACCGCAAGAGATAGAAACTTGATTGGAATTCAATCTGAACTTTTAGGAGCAGAACTTTTGGGAATAAAAAATATACTTTGTATTACAGGAGATCCAACTCAAATTGGAGATTATCCACAATCTCAATCTGTGTTTGATACTGATTCTATTGGATTAATTCGTGCTTTAAGATCAATGAATGAAGGTTATGATTTATCTGGAAATACACTAGGAACTAAGACAAATTTTTTAATTTGTGCTGCTGCAAACCCTACTTCACAAAATTTCGAATATGAAGTTGAACGTGTTGCAAAAAAAATTGAGTATGGAGCAGAAGTAATTTTTACGCAACCAATCTATGAAATTAAAGCTATTGAAAAATTTGTTGAATCTACAAGACAATTTAAAATTCCAATTATTATTGGAATTCTTCCATTACAAAGTTATAAACATGCAGATTTTTTACATAACGAAATTCCTGGAATGAAAATTTCAGAAAGCATTAGAAATAAAATCAAACAGAGTAGTATCCCTTCTCAAACTGGAATTGAAATATCAAAAGAAATAATTAAAGAGATAAAAAATATTGTAGATGGAATTTATATTATGCCTCCATTTAAAAAATATTACATTGTTGAACAATTGTTAGAAGCAATTGAATGAAAAAAATTCTTGTGATAAGATTGAGCTCAATTGGAGATATTGTACTTTCAACTCCCATTTATAGAATACTAAAAAAAAAGTTTCCAAATTCTCAAATAGATATTTTAACGAAATCTGAGTTTGCTGAAATTTTACAATATAATCCTAACATTGATAATGTTTTATGTTTTCAAAAAAATGATTCAGTTTTCAATTGGAGAAAAAAAATTATTTTTAATTCTTATGATGTAATTTTAGATTTGCATAATAGTTTACGGTCAAAAATTTTGCGTTTATTTTCTGCGAAAAAAAATTATGTCATTTGTAAAAACATTTTTAAAAGAACTCTTCTTATTAAGTTAAGACTAAATTTTTTTAAAAAAAATATTCCTATTCCATTGAAATATATTGCAGTTGGAAAAAGCATTGGAATAGAAGATGATAAATTAGGATTAGAGATTTTTATTCCCGATGAAATAAAAACAAGCGCAAATGAAAAATTAAATAATTTTTTAAATCAAAAAAAAATAATTGT
>SXSO01000048.1 GCA_005792205.1 Bacteroidota bacterium
AATAAAAAATTTCATCCCAAAATATGAGGAGTTCTTTCAATGAATGAATGTTGTGTAAGTTTTACAAATGAAACATTTTTTCTAAACTCATCTAAATTTTGTGCATTCATATAAGCCATTGATGAACGAAGTCCGTCAGAAAATCTTTTTAAAACTTTTTCAACTTTACTTTTATATGGAACAAGTGTTTCTTCGCCTTCCACATAATCGTTTGACATTTTTGTAGCAAAAGATGCAGCACCAACATATCGTTTGTAAAGTTGTCCGCGATATTTTATTATTTCACCGGGAGATTCTTCAGTTCCAGCAATTGCAGAACCAATCATGACAATATCTGCTCCAAGTGCAAGTGATTTACTCAAATCACCGGGAGTTCTAATTCCACCATCAGCAATAATCAGTGATTTTAAATTTTTTTCTTTTTTGATTTGTATGCATTCTAAAATTGCAGATACTTGTCCTTGTCCAACTCCTGTTTCAATTGATGTTGTACAAATTGAACCATTTCCAATTCCAACTCTAATTGCATCAACTCCACAATTTGAAAGCCATTCAAATGTTTCTTTTGCAGCAACATTTCCTGCAATTATTTTAATTGGGATTTCTTTTGTTCTATTTCTCAAAAAAATTATAGCATCAAATACCAATTGATTAGCTCCATTTGCAATATCAATACAAAATATTCTAATTCCAAATTCAAAAAGTTTTTCAAATCTTTCTTTCCAATCTCCAGTTATTCCAATTGATGCGCAAATTTTATTTCTATCTTGTATCAAACTAATTTCTTCAATTTGGTTTTCAATTGTAGAAAATCTATGTACAATTCCGTATGCTCCAAGTTGTAATAGGGAAGAAGCCATTTTTCCTCCACAAACATCAGGCATTGGTGCAGCGATGATAGGAATTTGTACTTCAATTCCTAAGAAATTTACTTTTGTAGATACTTCATTTCTATGTTTTATTTTTGAAACAACTCTTGGAACAAGTGAAATATCATTGAAGGTTAATGATTCTATAAACATAATTATTTTACCATTTTACATCTTTTCCTAAATTTTCTTTTTTTAAATATTCAAATATTGGATTGAAATATTCTAACATTGGTTTTGAAGAAATTTCTTCTCCTGTTTTTTCTTTGATTACTTCTCTCCAATTTTTTGTTGCTCCAAGTTTAAGTAAATCCCACAAAAATTTTCCAACTTCTTTATTTCCATAATAATTACAGTTGTGTGGATCTTGTTTTAAAATATTTTTTGCAATATACATATGAAGTTGATATTTAATAATAAATGCCATTGCATAATCATAATATTGTGCAGGATCATCATTTATATGAGTTTTAGTAGCAGCATCACAGAATTCTTCTCCACGTTTTGTTGGCGGTTCAATTCCTTGAAATTCAGAAACATATTTCCACCATCTTTCATTCAATTGGTTTGGTTGCAGTTTTTCTTCATAAAAATCATGTTCCCAATGTGTCATAACTCCTGCACTCCACGGAATGAAAACAACAGCGTTATCTAATGCTTCATTAAGTAACCATTGTGTTTGATCAATTTGCATAGTTTCTGGCATCACACCTATTTCTTTTAAATATTTTGGTTGATGTGCTGCGATTGCAATTAAATCTCCAATTGCTTCATGAAACGCACGATTTGCACCTTCTCTTAAAGTTACAGGAATATCTTTATTTGAATATGCAAGATAATAATAAATATGTCCAAGTTCGTGATGTGTTGTTTCAAACCAATCATAGTTTGATTTTACACTCATCAAAGAACGAACATCATTTTCTAAGTCCATATGCCACGCAGATGCATGAGTATTTTTCTTTCGTTTTGAATCAGGAGGAAGTTCATACAAGTCGGATTTTTCCCAAAATGATTTTGGAAGTTTTGGCATATCAAGTGATGTATAAAATTTTTCTGCTTGTTGAATTGTCCATTCGGGAGATTTATTTTTGAATAGAGAATTTAAATCAACACCTTCTACAATTCCGGGAAATGCTTGACTCCAACGATTTCCAATCCAATGTGCAGGAATTTTTTTAGGAACTGGTTGATTATATCTTTTAGCGAGTTTATGTTTTGCCCAACAGTGAATTTGTTCATAAAGTGGTTTTAGATCATTGTTGATGTTTTTCATAAGTTGCGTCATTTCATTGACTGACATTTCATAATCGGAAACCTGTAAATCAAAAAATGAATTATATCCCATTTCTTGTGCAACACGGTTTCGCAATGTTTGAAGTTCCATAAGTCCATTTTTTAAAGCAACACCACTTTGTTTTGAAACTTCCCAAATATGTTTTCGTTCTTCTAACTTTTTAGAAGTGGTGAGAATTTCATCAATTTGATTTGGTGTAATAATTTTTTTTTGTTCTCCATTTTTTGCAACATTAAACTCAAACCCATCAAGTATTTGACTTTGTTTTGCTTCTGCTTGAACTCGTTTGGAAACAATATCAGGAATTGTTCCCGGATAACTTGCAGCACTTCGTAAAATTTTTTCCAATTGTTTAACCGTAAGATAATCCAAGTTATCTTTTTGTTTTAAAAATTTTTTTGTTTGATTTATTACATATCCACTTCCTTGAAATGCAGCTAGTGTTTCATCAGCACCAATTCGTTGTCCCGTATGTTCTTCTGAAACATCAGTTGAAGATTTCCAATTTGCTTCAGCAGAAATGCTATAAAGTTTGGGATAAATTTTATTGTACATTTCTAAAAATTGCATTACTTCTTTTTTCCTCATTTCATCTTTTGATTGAAGTGTATTTAATCCAAATGCCACAAATCCAAACATTAAAGATGGAAGTGCGAATATTAAAAATAGTTTTATTTTGCTCATAATTCATTTTATTTTTTGTTCTAAAAAATTTTTTATATCTAATAAACTCTCTTCTGAAAGTTGATGTGAATAGTTATATTCTTTATACTCAACTTTTGCATTGTATGTTTCTAAAATTTGTTTTGATTCTCTTCCAAATTTAATTGGAAGAACGTCGTCAAAAATTCCATGTGAAATAAAAAAGTGGATTTCATTTTGTGAAAGTGAATCCATTTGAAATTTTAAAAAATTTAACTTTGGAATATAACCACTATTTGCAATAAGTGCAAAAAAGTTTTTTTGAAATGAAAGTGAAAGTGCAAACCCAATAGCAGTTCCCATACTAAATCCAAACAAAATTATTTTCCCAACTGAAAATTTTTGTTTAATTTCATCTATACATTTATGAAGTAAGTGAAAACTTTGTTCAAATTGAATTTCA
>SXSO01000049.1 GCA_005792205.1 Bacteroidota bacterium
CGAAATTTTCGATTGGAGCGAAAGCAATTCCAACGCAAAATTTTTGTGGAAGTTTTTCTTTTGACTCGCTAATTGTTGCTCCATTTAAGTTTTGAGCAAAGAATCCAAATGCCAAATTTTCAGAGATATTTGTTCTTAAACCAAAATCAATTGAAAACGTTTTATCGTTTCCGTAATTTTTTATTGAGAGAAAATGATAGTTTAAATTTGTGCCAAAATTTATGCCTTCAATAGAATTGGAATAAGAAAATGTTGGAGTAATTTCTTTGTACAAGTCAAATCCCAACTGATGAAATTTTAATGAAAGATTTCCATAATTTGTTTTTGTTGCAACAGTTGCTGATGAATTTGTAAGTTCATTAAATCCAAAAATTTGTGGAGAATAAGTGAGTATAATTTTTGTATTCTGTATTTCAGAAAAATTTGAAATTTCATTTTTTAAAGAGACATATCCTGCTCCAAAAATAATTGCTCTTGCACTTAAGTTTTTTATTTCAAACGCAGAATATGTTTGAAGAAAGTAGAAAAGAAACATCAAAAGAAATTTTTTCATTCTTTTTTTATTTCTTAAAGTTAAAAAATTTTTTCAATGTTTTACGTCACTTGCAAATAATTTTCCTTTCAAAAATTCCTTTTCTTTCATTATAGAAAAAATTACGGGAGTTACAAATAAAACATGGATTGCTGATGTAATAATTCCCCCAACCATTGGTGCAGCAATTGGTTTCATTATATCGCTTCCAGTTCCACTGCTCCACATAATTGGCAAAAGTCCAAGTAAATTTGTTGCGACAGTCATAATTTTTGGACGAAGTCGTAAAACCGCTCCTTCAACAGTTGCTTTATTTATTGTGTCAATTGAAATTTCATTTGACAAAATATATTTATTCAATGCTTCATGAAGATAAATTACCATCACAACTCCAGTTTCAACTGCAACTCCGTAAAGTGCAATAAAACCAATCCAAACAGCAACTGAAAAATTATATCCTAAAAAATAAATTAAATAAATTCCGCCAATCAAAGCAAACGGAACAGAAAGCATAACAAGTGCTGCTTCCAAAAATGATTTGAAAATGAAATACAACATTACATAAATAATAAAAAACACAATGGGAATAATTAGTTGAAGTCGATCTTTTGCACGAATTTGATTTTCATATTGTCCGCTCCAAGAAATGTAATATCCATTTGGAAGATTTAATTTGTGATTTAATTTTTCTTTTGCAGCATTTACAAAGTTTCCCATATCTCGTCCTCTTACATTTAAAAATACAACTGAACGCAACATTCCGTTTTCACTTGCAATCATTGATGGAGATGAGGTTTGAGTAATATTTGCCAAAAGCGAAAGTGGAATAAATTTGTAATTTCTATTTTGAGAAATGGTTTGTTGTGATTGAACCGTTTCAAAATTTTGAGAACTCATTGAACTCATATTATCAGAAGTTTGCATTTGTGATAGTGCAGAATATGATGGCCTTTGTTCATTCATTTTTGTGTTCATATTTGGAATTGGAATCAAAAGATTTTTTAAAGCATCAATATTATCACGGAAATCTTTTTCAAATCTTACACGAATAGGAAATCTTTTTCTTCCTTCAATTGCTGTTGAAATATTTTCTCCTCCAATTGCCATTTCAATTGCATCTAAAATTATGGATGAATTTATTCCATAATTTAAAATTGCCTCTTCTTTTAAATCAATATTTACAATATCTCCACCAATTGTTCTTTCAGCATAAATATCACTTGCTCCATCAATTTTTTTCAAAATTTTTTCTATATCAATTGAAATTTTTTCAAGTGTATCTAAATTATCTCCAAAAACTTTTACACCCAAATCAGTTCTCACTCCAGTCGAAAGCATATTGATTCTATTGATAATTGGTTGTGTCCATCCATTTCTAACTCCAGGAATTTGGAGTTTGGAATCAAGTTCAGCAATAATTTTTTCTTTTGTCATATTATTTCGCCATTCGCTTTTTGGTTTCAAAAGAATTATTGTTTCAATCATACTAATTGGTGCATTATCCGTTGAAGTTTCTGCTCTACCAACTTTTCCAAGAACTTGACTTACTTCTGGAAATTCTTTTATAATTTTATCTTGAACTTGAAGAATTCTTTTTGCTTCTGTGATTGAAATATTGGGAAGCGTTACGGGCATAAATAAAATACTTCCTTCATCAAGTGATGGCATAAATTCACTTCCAATTTGATTGAACATTGGAATTGTCAAAATGAGTGCAAGTAAATTTATTGCAAGTGTTGTCTTTCTAAATTTGAGTGCAAATTTTAAAAGTGGTTCATACAATTTCATCAAAATTTTAGAGAGTGGATTTTTTTCTTCTGAACGAAATTTTCCTCTCATAAGCATTGTCATTAGCATTGGAACAAGTGTAATTGAAATTATTGCTGATGCTGCAAGTGCAAATGTTTTTGTCCAAGCAAGTGGATGAAAAAGTTTTCCTTCTTGGCCTTCTAAAAAAAATACGGGAAGAAATGAAACTACAATTATTGCAAGTGAAAAGAAAATTGCTTTTCCAACTTGTTTTGCGGAACGAATTGAAATTTCTGTGTAATCAATTGATTCTCCAAGAAGTTCTGCGTGAGCAATATTGCGATATGCATTTTCAACTAATACAATTGAAGAATCAACTAATACACCAATTGCAATTGCAAGTCCTCCAAGAGACATAATGTTAGAAGTTATTCCAAAATGCTTCATCAAAATAAATGAAATTAAAATTGAAACGGGAATCTCAATCAAAATTCTGAGTGCACTTCTGAAGTGAAAAATAAAAAGCATTACAATAATGCTTACAATTATTGCTTCTTCTACAAGTGCGTTTTTCAAAGTATTGATTGTCTTCTCAATTAAATCAGATCTGTCGTATGCAGTTTTAATTTCAACTCCACTCGGAAGTCCTTTTGCTATCTCTTCGATTTTTCCTTTTACTCTTTTAATAACATCTTTTGGATTTTCACCATATCGCATAACAACGATTCCACCAACAGCTTCGCCGTCTCCATTTTTATCTAAAAGCCCAAGTCGTAAATCATTTCCAAATTGAATTGTTGCAATATCTTTCAAAAAAATTTTTCCATCATTTGAAACTTTCACAACTATGTTTTCAATATCAGAAATTGATTTGATATAACTTTCTCCTCTCACATATATTTGCAAATTGTTTTGTTCCAATATTTTTCCACCAACCTCTTTATTGGAACTTTGAATTGCATTTATCACATCCATAAAATGAATGTCATAAAAAGCAAGTTTTTGTGGATTTAAATCAACTTGATATTGTTTTACAAACCCACCGATACTTGCAACTTCTGAAACTCCATTTACAGATGTCAATTGATAACGAATATACCAATCTTGAATTGCTCGAAGTTCGGCTAAATCATAATTTTTCCCTTCAACTGTATACCAAAAAATATGACCAACACCAGTTCCATCAGGACCAAGTGTAGGAACAATTCCTTTTGGAAGAAATGAAGAAGCATAATTTAATTTTTCTAAAACTCTACTTCTTGCCCAATAAATATCTACATCATCTTCAAATATTACAAAGATAAATGACATCCCAAACATTGATTGTCCGCGAACTGCTTTTACTTTTGGAAGTCCTTGCAAATTTGTGGAAAGCGGATATGTAATTTGTTCTTCAATGATTTTTGGAGATTGTCCCATCCATTCTGTGAATACAATTACTTGATTATCAGATAAGTCGGGAATTGCATCTACGGGAGTATTATATAAAGCCCAAATTCCCCAAAGAATTAAAAGTGAGTAGATAAGAAAAATTACAAATTTATTTCTTGCAGAATAATCAATTATTTTTTCAATCATAATTTTTTCTCCTAATGATTTTTATGTGAAGAACCAGTTTGAAGTTGACTTTCTGAATCCAGTAAGTATCCTCCAGAAATTACAACAGTTTCATTTTCTTCAATGCCGTTTAAAATTTGAATATGTTCACCAACTTTCTCACCAACTTCCACAATTTTAGAAGTGAAAATCCCTTTTTCTTTTTCCACCCAAACAATATTTTTTCCTCCCGTTGAAATTACTGAACTAAAAGGAATAACTAATGTTTCTTTCAAATCAACTTTTATTTTGCAATTTAAAAACATTCCAATTTTTAATTTCTCATTTGGATTTTTAAATTCAACTCTCGCATTTAGTGTGTTTGAATTTTCATCTATGATTGGAGAAATAAAAACTATTTTTCCCGTAAATTTTTCGGTGTAGATTTCACTTGTTGTTTCAACTATTTGACCAATTTTTATATGGGAAATATCATTTGCAAAAATATTTAAATTGAGCCACACATTTGATAAATTTGCAACTTCAAAAATTTCTGTTCCACTGTTGACATAACTTTGAACTTCCACATTTTTTTTTGTAATTGTTCCACTGATTGGAGAATAAAATGTAATAATTTCTTTTGGAGTTTTAGAATTTTCTAAATTAGAAATTTGATTTTCAGTAAGACCAGAAAATAAAAGTTTTTCTTTTAGCATTTCATAAATTTTTTGCGAATTTGAAAGATCAGTTTCCATGTTTTTTGTTTCTTTAAATGAATTTAGAGCAATTAAAAAATCTTTTTGGAGAGCAAACATTTCCAAACTAAAAATATCTGCAATAGGAGTTCCGTGATTAATTTTTTCTCCTTCAAAATGTGAATACAAATTTTCAATTCTTCCTGAAAATCGTGAAGTAATTTTTTTCAAAGTTGTTGTTGCAACTTCAATTTTTCCAAATGATAAAATTTCTTTTTGCAATTTCATTTTTGTTGCTGCAATTGTAGAAACATTTGCCAACACTTGTTTGGATGGAGAAATTATTACATTTTCCAAAGAAGTTTTTGTGTCTTCTGAAATTTCAACTTCTTCAACTTTTTTTACCAAATCCATATTGCAAACGGGACAAACTCCCATATTTTCACTAACAACAGTTGGATGCATTGGACAAGTATAAATTTCTTTTTTGGTTTTTGTTTCTGCGTGATTTTGATGGTCGTTATTATTTTTACAACTAAAATTGTAAGACGCAATAAAAATTGCAAAAATAAAAATATATGTTTTTGAAAATATTTTTTTCATAATAAAAATTATTTTTTTAATGTTTTAAAATTTACTAAACAACATTCAAGTTCAAGTTCTGCAACGGATTGTTCAAAGTTCATTCTTATCATAAAATAATCCATCGTATGTTCTAAATACATTTTATGAGAATCAAGAAGTTTCATAAAATCTAATTTTGAGTTTTGATAAGCAATAAGTTGTATATCTATGAGTTGTCTATATTTGGGTAAAATATTTTCTTGAAAATTTTCAAATTGTGATTTATAGGAAAGCATTTTAAAATATAAACTTCTAATTTTTTCTCTTGTCATTATCAAATCATTTTGTTGCATTTTTTCTGACATTTTCAAAGAGAATTTTTCCTCTTCAATTTTAGCATATTTTTTTTCAATTGTCCACGGAACAAATGGAAGCGAAATTCCAACACTAAATTGCCACCCACTGAAATTATCCATCGGAATACGATTGTATCCCAATCCAATTTTAAAATCGGGATAAAGTTCATTTTGAGCCATTTCAATCATTGTTTTTCCAATTTCTATATTTACTGAATCATGTTTTAACATAAAACTATTTGATTTTGTGATTTCAAAAATTTCTTCAAGTCCCATATCAAAACTTATTTCTTCTGAAATTGTAGCAAACCCCAAAGTATCTTTTTCATTTCTATTTAAAAGAGAAGAAAGCATTGATTTCATTGAGATTTCTTGCTCACGAAGTGCTAATAATTTATTATCCAATTTAGCAATTTCAATTTCTGTGTTTAAAACATTTTGTAATGACGATTGAGAAGATGAGAGTTTTTCTTTTTCAGAAGATAAAATTTTTTCCAACACGGTTTTTGTTTCGCGATTTAAAAATATGTTTTGCTGCACAAACCAAAGTTCAAAATACGCTGTTTTAACTTTGTAAATTATTTCGTTTACTTTTTCAAAATAATAGTGTCCAGAATGTTCTAAATTGTATTTTTGAAGTTGTGTCATTGTTTCAATTTTTTTTGGAAGATGAAACATTTGCATCAATTCAATTTTTATTATTCCATCCGAAATGTTAAATCCCGGAATTTGTTCTTGCATAAATTGAATTTCAGGAGATGGAAAGAAAATTTTTTCTTGCTCAACTTTTTTTTCAGACATTTTTATTTCAAAATCTTTTGCTTTAAGTTCGGAATTTTTTTGAAGTGCTTCTTCAATTAAAATATCCAAATTTAAAATTTGTGAATCTGAAATTGTAATTTCACTCACTTGTTCTTGCGAAAAAAGATTGACGAAAAAATAAAACGGAAAAAATAAAACGAAAATTTTTTTCATAACTAAAACTTAATGATTGATAAAAAAATATGTTTGCAATTTTTAAAAATTGCAAAAAAAAGTTTGAAAAAAACTAAATCAGAAGTGAGGAATAAAGAATAAATTTTTCTTTAGTAAAAAAATGGAGTGGATGAAATATTGGACGATAAAAAATTGGCTGTTTTAAATTTGAGGTTGTGTGTTTTGATGAAACGAAAGAATCTAATTCATATTTATTTTTGATATCGAGTTGGAATGGATTTAATTTTCCTACTAAAAACTTTACAGCACAATTAAAATTTGTATTTGAATTTTTTTTTTCTTTCTTATAACAGCAATTTTCAAGTTTTTGTGAGCAGCAGTTTTTACTCATAATACATTTTTTTACTATCATTGTAAATCCACTTGATGAAAATACAAATAGCAAAATTATGAGTTTAAGTAGAAATTCATTTTGAAAAACTTTTTTCATTTCAAATTGTAAAACAAATGTTTTGCGGAAAAAATTCCCAAACTTGTTGTGAAATATAAGAATTTATTGTAAAACTTTTACAATTGTTTTGTCCGTAAATGCGTTCTTTATTAGTTTGTGAAATTCATTATATTTCACAAATTTTTTAGAAATATGCACAATAATATAAATAGAATAATTGCTTTTTTTGTCTTTTTGGTTTCGTTGTATTTTTATTGGATGACGCTTCCACCAACAGTTACATTTTGGGATGTTGGAGAATTTTGTGCAGCGGGATATTTATTACAAGTTCCGCATCCTCCGGGAGCACCACTGTTTTTGCTTTTTCTTCGTCTTGCATCAATGATTCCAATATCAGAAGATATTGCTGTAAGAATGCATTTCTTTTCTTCGTTTGTAAGTGCAATTTCAGTTGGTTTCACATATTTAATCATCGTAAGAATTATAGAAATTTTTAGAGGAAAATCTTCTGAAATTTTAGACAAACTTATAGTTTATTCATCTGCCGTGATTGGGGCTTTTTCCCTTGCGTTTTCATTTTCATATTGGTTTAATGCCGTTGAAGCAGAAGTTTATGCAACGGGTTCATTATTTGCAACATTAATTATTTGGCTTGCTTTTGTGTGGTATGAAAAATCAAATGAACAACATAACGAATCGTATTTATTTTTGATTGCATATTTAGTTGGAATTTCAGCGGGAATTCATCTTGGAGCAGTTTTGATGTTATTTGGAGTTTTGACACTTTACTTTTTTAGAAAAGCTGAGATTATTACACATTCAAAAAATATTGGAATTATACTTGGTTCGCTTGCACTTGCGGGGTTTTCATTTATGCTTCTTGGTTCAACGGAAGCATTTGGATGGATTGGAGTTTTGATTTTAATTGCATTTGTTTTTGTGCTTGCAAATTATGTATCAATGAAGTCATTTATCATTTTTGTTGTTTCAAGTGTTGCAATTTTTTTCAGTATTTATGCAGGAATTATACTTGGTCTTCCAAAAATTTTAGTAAATAAAAGTGGAATTTTTATTACTGGTTTATCAATAATTATTGCATTATTTTGTATTTATCACTCAGTAGTAAATAAAAAGAAATTTTTGCATTTGATTTCTGTTTCGTTTGTTTTGATATTGATTGGATATTCAACTTACTCGCTTGTGATAATTCGTTCAAATGTTCCAAATATGCCGATGAATGAAAATCAACCTGATGATTTGAATGGACTTGTAAGATACATAAGTAGAGAGCAGTATGGCGAACAACCAAAATTTATGCCGCGAAGATGGAGTCAAGAATCACATCAACAAGGAATTTATGAAAACTATAAAAGTGATTTTGATTTTATGTGGAAGTACCAAATTGATAATATGTTCAATAGATATTTAGAGTGGAATTTTATTGGTCGCGAAGGTGATTATCAAGATGGTGGCGTAAAGTGGGGAATTACATTTGGGCTTCCGTTTTTCATTGGACTTTTTGGATTGTTTTATCACTTTAAAAAAGATTGGAAAACTGCAACAACAATTTTTACTTTGTTTTTGGTTTCTGGAGTTATACTTGCTCTATATCAAAATCAACAGCAACCTCAACCGAGAGAAAGAGATTATTTTTATACAGAAGCATTTTTTGTATTTTCAATTTGGATTGGAATTGGCGTAATGGGAATTATTGATTATTCAATTTTACTTTTCAAAGAAAAAAGTTTTGTTAGTGTTTCACTTCCTATTGCGTTTTGTTTATTTGTTGTTCCATTCAATATGGCAAAGATGAATTTGAAACAAAGCAGTCGTGCGGGAAATTATGTTGCGTGGGATTATTCTTACAATATTTTGCAATCTTGTCCAAAGGATGCGCTTCTTGTTACAAATGGAGATAATGATACATTTCCACTTTGGTATTTGCAAGACGTAGAGGGAATTAGAACAGATGTAAGAATTGTAAATTTAAGTTTGGTAAATACTGATTGGTATATTAAACAACTCAAAAATAATACTCCACACGGAGCAAAGAAAGTTAAAATAAGTTTTTCTGATGAAGAAATTGAGCAACTTCAACCACAGTATATAAATAAAAGTCAATCAATTCCTGTTTCAAATGAAATTGTAAAAAAGTTTGCGAAAAACTTTCATCAACCATTTCAAGTTGATTCTTCAATAATAAAAAATGGAGAAATAAATTTTGAAATGAGTCAATCAATTCCTGCTCAACCAAATGGAAACAATGTTGCTGTAAGAGTTCAAGATGTTATGATGCGTAACATTATAGTTGCGAATAATTGGGAACGACCAATTATTTTTGCTGTAACTTGTTCTCCCGATAGTAAAATTGGTTTAGACAAATATCTTTGGTATCAAGGTTTGGGATGGGAATTAAAACCTCTTAGTATTCCTAATGGAGATGAAGGAATTGATCTTGAAATGTTGCGAAAACGGTTGATGACAGAAATTAAAACTTCAAGCAAAGAACCACAGTTTGGATATTTATACAGGAATTTAAATAACAAAGAAGTTACATACGAAGAAAATCAAAAACGTATGTTGCAAAATTATAGAACCGCATTTTTGCGTCTTGCAATTGAAGAAGAAAGCATAGACAATTTGGATGGAGCAAAAAGAGCCGTTCAAAAAATGGAAAAAGTTATGCCAAGAAATGTAATTGAAATGGATTGGCGACTTATGAGTGATGTAAAAAGAATTTTGGATAGAATAGGAGAAATAAATCTTTCAAAAAATTACAAGCAAGAAATTGAAAAAAAATGTTTTGAATTGATTGAAGAAGGAAAAGGTTTAGAAGATGGAAATTATAGTGCAATTAGAGTTTTGCTTTCAATGTATGTTGAAGATAAAGAGTATAAAAAAGGAATTGCACTTTTGAAAAATGTAAAACTCAAATATCCTTCTGAAAGTCAGCAATTTGATGCTTTTATAAAGCAGTTGGAACAAAAACAATAATTTTTTGAAACTCCTTGTTTTCAATTGGCAAGATATAAAAAACCCGTTTGGTGGAGGAGCAGAAGTTCATCTTCATGAAATTTTTTCTCGTGTTGCAAAATTGGGATTTGATGTTACTCTTTTTTGTTCTTCGTTTAAAGGAGCAAAAAGCGAAGAAGAGATTGATGGAATAAAAATCATTCGCAGAGGAAGTAGAAGTTTTTTCAATTTTTTTGTTCCAATTTATTACAACAAAATTTTTCGCTCGCAAAAATTTGATGTTATTATTGATGACATCAATAAAATCCCTTTCTTTACACCACTTTTTGTAAAACAACCAATCATAGGAATTGTGCATCATCTATTTGGGAAAAGTATTTTTCACGAAACAAATTTTCTTTTTGCAAGTTATGTTTCAATTGCCGAAAAACTTCTTCCGCAAGTTTATGGAAAAACAAAAATTGCTGCTGTTTCAGAAAGCACAAAAAATGAATTACAAAAAATTGGTTTCAAAAATGAAAATATTTTTTTGCTTCCCAATTGTGTGGACAATAAAAAATACAAATTAGGAAAACAAAAAAATAGCAATGCAATTACAATTGGATTTCTTGGAAGATTGAAAAAATATAAAAGTATAGATATTGCTTTAAAAGCATTTGCGATTGTAAAAGAAAAAATTCCAAATACAAAATTTTTGATTGTTGGAGATGGCGATTACAAATTTGAATTAGAAAAAATTGCATTGCAACTGAACATTTCCAATTCAGTTGAGTTTAAAGGATTTGTAAGTGAAGAAGAAAAAGTTGAGTTGCTTCAAAGTATGCATCTTGTAATTCAACCATCAATGAAAGAAGGTTGGGGATTGACAATTATTGAAGCAAACGCTTGTGGCACAATTGCAATTGCATCAAATGTGGAAGGATTACGCGAATCCGTTCTTCACGAAAAAACAGGATTACTTTTTGAATATGGAAATGTAGACGAACTTGCAGAAAAAATAATTTTTGTTTTACAAAATGAAAATGTGAGAATAGAGTTTGAAAAAAATGCAATTGAGTTTGCAAAAAAATTTGATTGGGAAAACTCTGCAAAAAGTTTAGTTGAAAAAATTTACGAATTGAAAAAATAAATTTTTTATTTTTGTAAAAAAATTATTGGGACACAAAAAACTTCGTTCCCAATTTTTAACGACTATAACTAAAAACTTATTTTATCAAAATCATTTTCTTCATTTCGGAAAAATTATTTGTTGTGAGTTTGTAAAAATAAATTCCACTATTCAAATTATTTGCATCAAAATCAATCTCGTAATATCCCGCATTTTGGTTTTCATTCACAAGTGTTTTTATTTCTCGTCCTAAAATGTCGTAAATTTTTAACAATACAAATCCACTTTTTGCAATTTCATATTTTATTTTTGTTTTCGGATTAAATGGGTTTGGATAATTTTGCGAAAGTAAAAATTCTGTTGGTAAATTTCCTTGATATGAATTCAACCACA
>SXSO01000050.1 GCA_005792205.1 Bacteroidota bacterium
CCAGTTGTGTTTTTTATTGCTTCATCAATTGTAATAGCAGAAAAATTTGAAAGTGTTCTTGAAATTTTTTCAACAATATCACTTCCATATTTCTCGCTTAAAAATTTTACAAACGCAAATCCTGCATTGTATGACGATTCATTTCCTAAACTTGTTTTCCCAAAAACAGACATTTCATTCCACGAAAGCATATTGCTATCAATTGCATACATTCTTAAAATCATATCACGATGTGTATCCCAAAAATCATATGAAAGTTCTCTTCTATTATACTGCGCAACACCTTCTGCAAACCAACTTGGAACAACAAATCCAGAAATTGGATAACTCACAATAACATTTGGAAAACCATACAAAACATCATTTCGTCTTTCCTCTTCATAGTTTAACCATTGTAAATAAAATGATGGAATTTTTCTTCCAAATTTCATCGCAGTTTGAATTTGAATTATATGAGTGAATTCATGAGTTATCACATTGCGAAGCCAATTATGATTTCCTCTCAAATCAAAATCAAGTGATGTTGCCCAAATCTCAATTTTATTGTCATAGAAATATGCAGCACCGTTTGAATAATCATCATAATCTTTAATTATAATTGAAATTTTTTGATCGGGAAAATGATTGTAAAGTGAAGTTATTGGTTCATAAATTTCTTCTGCAATTTTTGAAACAGTTTTTGCAGTTCGCGAAGTTCCATTATGATAATGAATTAAAAAATGTTCTGTTTCAATCGTTCTCCATTCAAGTTCGGGATGATAAAAAGTTTCAAACTGTGAATATAAATTGAAAGTAAAAAATAAAAATAAAAAAAAATATTTCATCATTTAACAACTGCAATTTTTATAATTTTTTCTCCTGATATTGTATTTCCCTTTGCAAATATGTGAGCAAAATAAATTCCACTTTCATTTTGTGAAACATTCCATTCTATTTCGTTGTCAAAATTTCCAATTGCATTTTTTTCAGTTTCAAAAATTAAATCTCCCGATAAATCAAAAATTTTTATTTCTACAATTGCATCTTCATTCACAAAAAATCTGATAAATGTTTTATCATCATAAACTGGATTTGGATAATTATATGCTCTTTCAATTGGAAAAAATTCATTTGAAATCGGAACATATTTTGAAATAAAATCAATAAACCCATTTGATTTTTCATTATGTTGAAATTGTGTCCAAGAAGATTTAAATGTGGAATTATTTTTTTCTTTTTTAAATCCATAAATATTTCCATCATCAGAAGTAAGGAAAATAAAAATACTATTTTCATAAGAAAAAATTGCAGAAGTAGAAAAATTTTCTCCACTCAAAATTGGAAAGCCATCTAATATTTTTCCAAATTTATTGAAAGCCAAAATAACACCACTTGAACTAACACAAAAAACATCATTTGAATTATCGCCATCAATATCACAAACCAATGGTTGTGAAAAAAAATCCAAACTGTGAGATAGTGAAATTGGAAAATTGTCAATCGTAACTCCATTTTCTTCAAATGCAAAAATTTTTGAATTTGTTAAAACTAAAATATCTTTTCTTCCATCTTCATTTATATCAGATAAAATTGGTGAAGAAAAAAGTGAATCTCCAATATCTATTATTTTGGAAAAAGTGTTTAGAAAATTTTTTGCTAAAAAAATTTTACCATTATTGGAATATCCTAAAATTATTTTTTGAGAAGAATCGTTTTGTGCAACAACGAAATTTAAAATTTTTTCTTTCATATCAATACTATCTAAAATTGATATTCTATTATTTTCTGTAATAAAAATTTCATACACAAATCCGTTTTTATTTGAAACAATAAATTTGTTATTTAAATTCAAGGAAGCCGTTGCAATTATTGTATCAGAAAGATTTATTGAAGAAATGTTGTTTAAATTAAAATCAAGAATTGAAATTTTATTTTCTGTAGAAATTAAAATCCAAGAATTATTTGCAATAGGATTTGAATTTATTTGAGAATCAAATTCAACTGAATCACTGATGATATAATTGTCAATATTTTTTCCAATTTTATATAATTTATTTTTTGATGCCACTAAAATTGTATTATTCAAAATAATTGGAGTAAAATTTGATGCAGAAAATAATTTAAGAGAATCATATGAACTTCCATCTTTTGTATAAATAAAAAGAGTTGAGTTGTCAATTTTATTTTGTGTTTGGAAATTTGCATCTGAACTAATTCCATTTGTAATAAACACAATTTTATCTGTATCAAAACGAACAGAGTTTGTTCCAAATTTTTCTCCAACAAATTTTGGAAAATTTTTTATGCGACTGATTTCACCTTTAAAATCAACATCAAAATACATCACACAAGAATCTTTAGAAAAATTTTTTATAGAAATATTTGATATAGCATCAAAATTGCTCTTAGAGTTTGGAAATGAAGTATTGCTAAACTCATTTAACATTTTTTTCTTTCTAATAGGATTATCTTTGAACCAAAAATCAAATGCACTTCCACTTCCAATATAAGAACCAAAAAGTGAATTTATTTCTTCTCCAATTGATTGTGCAGCACCAGATTGTTCCAAATCAACTCCACGAAAATTTTTATCAGCATTTACCGTGTTGGTATAAAAACTTTGTTCAATTATATTTTCATCAATATGCCAAATTAAAATTCCTCCATTATAATAATTACTATCACTATCATAACCTCCGGGAAGTGAAAAATCAAATTCATCTACATCAATTATATTGCCATAAATTGAATCAAGTGAAAATTCGCTAAAACCTTTTTGCTCGCGATAAATTTTTTTTACAACTATATTTCCATCTATACGAAGAGTTATTTTTACACTATCATTTCTTGCATCTCTATTTCTATTTTCAATAAAAAAATATTCTTTTTGAGTTATTGGGATTTTAAAAACTGTGTCATTATTTTCATAAAAATTTATTGCAGGAATTCTAATTTTTGTTTCAGAATTTTTTATTTCAACTGGCTCAATCCATTTTAAAAAATATTTTTCCCAAACTGACATTTCAGGAGGAAAAAATCCACTCCATGAAAAAATTCCTTCACCATCCATCAAACCAAATCTTCCAATCCCACTTCTTCCTGTTTCTGTATCAAATAAATCGGGAAGCCCAAGATAATTTGCAATACTTGAAACAAGCATTCCATTCATTCCCAAATTTACAAATGCATCACCAAACGACGATGGCAAAACTCTACTTTCTGTTTCTGGCAAAATTATAGAATGAGTTATTGGAAAATTTTTGACATAAATTTTATTTTTAAGTTTCCTATATATAGAAGGAATGTCGTGAGGAAATGGATCATATCCATAGGTTGAGGAAAAATTTATATCTCGTCCAATTCCCGAATGAAAAATTATAAATAAAGAATTTGAATCAAGTTGAGGAAAATTATTTGTTTGAAAGAATTTTTTCCATGAGTGAACTATCAGTGAATCAAGTTGAGAAAAATTATCACCACAATGCGGTGGAGAATATTTTTCCATTGTAGAATCAAGTATAACAACGCTATCTAAAACTTGATATTCAATTACAAGTTTTCCATTAGAAACTTTTTGAAAATAATTTTTTGCAAATAAAAGATGATCTTCAAAATAGGTTTTATTATGTGGAAATTTGTCAAGTATTTTTGAAGTATCTATTTCTAAACTTTCCCAATTAAACTGCAAAGAATCAAATTGTCCATTTCCATTTGTGGTTTCAATTGTATCAATTTGAAATTCCACCATCAACGCAAAAATTTTCAATGTATCAGAACTTATGTGAGATAAATTTAGATTTGCAAAATAATCATCATTGCATTGCGTTCTATAAGAAATTTTAGTTTGTGAATAAAGTAGCTCACAAACTAAAATAATTGAAAAAAGAAATTTCATTTTTTTTTAAAAATCAGTAGATGGTTCTTCGTCTAATTCTTCTTCATCAAAAATTTGAGAACTTACATTTCCAAGTTCCATCATAACAGTGAAACGAAGCGTTCCATCAAGTGGACTAAATTCTTCCGTTAATTTGTTTATATAACTAAAATCAAAACCAAATTCATCATATCGCAAACCAGCACCAAATGTTAAAATGTTTCTGTTTCCATATTTTGGATCTTCATAAAACCATCCTAAACGAAGTGCGAGAAGTTTTGGAGCACCATACCAATATTCTAATCCCATTCCTGTTGTAATTCTTCTCAATTTACTTCCATCACTCCATGATGAAAAAATTGCTCTTTCAACATCTTGTGATGGTAAAACTTCATCACCATCTGTATATCGTCCATAATCAGGATTTGGAATTGTATCACCTTCATCATTTGTTGTTAATTTATCATCGTATTCTATGTAATTTCTGCGAGTTAATAAACGAGAAAAATCAACTGTGTAAGTTAAACTATTATATTCATCTGCTTTAAATTCATATCCAAAACCAAATCGTAAAGTTGTTGGAAGAGGATCCGCTTGTGCTTCATCGATATATGCAATTTTAGGACCTACATTTGAAAGTGATAAACCAGTTGAAATAGTTCCAATATCTTCAACGTTTTCTTTAAACATAGTACCAACATCAAAACTAATTGCATTCGCAGTCCCACTTCCTTGTTCTTCAGCAGTTCCAAATGGAGCAAGTGCACTTCTAATATAACGAAGATTCAATCCCAAAGAAAAATTTTCAGTCACTTTGAAACCACCACCAATTGTAAATGCACCTTCGTATGCTTTCCATCTTCCAATTTCTTCTGGACTATCTTCTCCTGTTCTAATAAATTCTCCAAGATTTAAAAAAGTTACACTTGCACCAAGTGTTCCAACGTCTTCTAAATTATATTTATAATTTAAGTAATCATAAAACAAATCACTGAAACCAAACTGTGGAAGCCACGGAGAGTGAGTCATACTTCCACCTTCTCCTGTTTGAAAACCAAGACCCGCAGGATTCCAAAAAATAGCAGAAGCATCATCAGCGAGCCCAACTCCTGCTTCTCCCATTGCGCTTGCTCTTGCATTTGGCGAAATTAAAAGAAATGGAACTCCCGCTCCACCAACTCCATCAACTGGAAGTTCTTCTTGTGCAAAAATAAAATTTGAGAATAAAAATATGTGAATTATCAAAAGTGTTTTGTTCATTGTAATATTATTGTTTTAAAGTTATTTTATGATACTAAGTTTTTCTATCTTTTCAGCTAAAAATTTTCCATCAATTGTTTTTGCAATTATTTTATAAATATACAAACCATTTGCAATTTCATTTCCATCAAAATCTCTTCCATTCCAAAAAATTTTTGAGTAAGAATTTTCTAAATTCTTTTCTTCTATTTTCTGAATCAAACGACCGTTGATTGTGTAAATCTTAATTTCAACATCTATTGGAATTGTTTGATTATGTTCAATTATAAAATGTGTTTTGTCACTAAATGGATTTGGATAATTGTAAATATTTTCAAGTGAAAACTTCTCACTTGTTGCAACTTTGAATGAAATATTTTTTTCACTTGGATTATTATATGTATCCCAAACACGAATAAATAAATTATGCGTTCCATCACTTAAATCTGAAAATTGGTATTCTATTTTTCCTATTCTATAATCGTTTAATTCACTGCGATAATAATTGGATAAATCAATAGATTGAAACTCATCATCCAACTTTGCTTCAAGGTTGTGTCCAATTCCACTTGTAGAAGTATTTATTCCGCTACTGTCAAAAAGTTCTAAAATCAATTTTGGTGATTCGTTTACCAAATCTCCATCTATAAAATTTTTTTTGTTTAAATAAACACTTATTTCAGGGCCAATAATATCAATACTCGCAAGTGAATCAGTTCCTCCGATTTTAATTTTATTTGTTCCTCCAATTCCTGTTGATGTGTCATTGAATGAAAAAATAGAAATCAACGCATTTCTTGTTGTGTCATAAGAAATGTCTTTTGGAATTATAAATTGAGAATTTTGTTTTCCACTTTCAAAAGAAACATTTCCTTTGAAAAGTGTGCTCCCGTTTTTTTTATATGTGAAGGAACTTCCATCTTCTGAAATCGTTTTATTTTCAAACGCATCATGCAAAGTTAAAATTGCATTTCCATTGAAATTCAAATCAGTATTTCCAATTCCATTTTTTATAGAAGAAGCAACATTTGTTTTTAACAATGATTTTAAAATTATATTTTCAGTTGAAATCTGATTTCCATTTATAGAGTCAACTGTGATAAGTTTTTCTGGAATTTGAATTTCTAATGTTGGATCACCAAGTAAATAAAATCTATTTTGATTATCGTCAAATGACATAATTTGCTTTGCTTTTTTTATAACATCTCCAATTCTTTTTGGAAAAATTTTTCCTATTTCATCTGTCTCAAAAAGTTTAGTATAAATCCACTCATTGAGTTGCACATTAGGAAATGAAAACACAGGACGAGTTGCAGCAAAAACTCCAATAACTCCACTTTGTTCTTTGTTCAATAAAATTTCAGCACTACTTTGAGTTCCAATATTATCAAATTGTGCAAAGTTACAAGTTGCGGCAATTAATATTGGATATTTCCCAACATTATTTAAAAGTGGAATTGTATTTTCACGAGTAAAAATTTGTTCATGTGTCCAAACTCGTGGATTTCCATGACCAATATAATTTATCAAAAGCGACCCTTTATTCCACTCAGAAACGAGTGTAGAATTCACTGTTGGTTTTCTTCTCCCAAGTGAAGTGATTTCTGTTGGAAATTCCGCAGGATATATTTTTATTTTTTCAAAAAAATATGGAACAAAAAATTCAGCAATTTCTTCCGTTTGACGATTGTGTAAATTTCCCTCTTCATGAAAATCATCTGAGATAAAAATACTTTTTGAATTCCATCCATCATTATTTGCATTTGATTCATATTCAATTATTTTATCTACTATATTTTTCGCTTCGTAAATTGAATTTACACAAAATCTTCCAACAGCAATATCAACATCAAGATAAGTTGTATATGCTCCAAAAAAATCATCTGACGAATAAGAATTAAGTGGCGTTCCAAATGAATCATAAGTTTCCCACGCAGGAATATAATTTTTTTCACTTGTCAAAATATTTTTGTAATCATAATTTCCATCTCCAAAAAGAAGTAAATAATTAAAAGTTGAATCAGTTTCGTATAGATATTTTCCAAAATTTCTAATTGCAGCAATATCTTTCACCCCTCCTGAAAATTCGTTGTAAATTTCTTCAAGTGTTACAACAGATGTTTTGAGTTTTCTTTTTACACTATTTTCACGATATGATTTAAGACGATTTGCTTCACTCAAAAATTCGCTTGGAGAAACAATAAAAAATCGTGTTCCATAATTTTCACCATGCAAATTTTGATTTTCTAAACTCTCAAAATTTAAAACTGTTTTAAAAGAATTTTTTCCAACAACAATTATTTCATTTGGAAAATTTTGTGGAAAAGTTTTTAATATAATTTTATCTTGAACTTTGGAACTATTGACTAATTTAACATTCTCAAAATCAGTAACATTAAAAACAAAAATTTCTGTATCGGTGAAATTTTCAATTCCGTATTGTAAAATTTCATTTGTGTCAAGTGTATGAAATTGGAAATAATTATTTTTTGCTTTTAGATTTTGTGTGTAAAAAATTTCAATCCAATTTATATAACCAGTTCCCAAATCATTTGATAAAAATTTTATTTTCAAATTTGATTCTTCGTTATTATTATTAAAATTTGGAGATTGTATTGTAGAATTTGGTAACGCAAAATTACAAAAAATTCCATATTCATACGCTGTATTCACAGAATTTGCAATAGAAGTCAAAATAAGTTGATTGTGTTCATAAAATTCAAATGTGGAATTTGAATTTGCTCTCGCTGCAACAGAAAAATTATATTGAATTGGTTTTTGTATACTTAAAGAAGGAAGTGATAAATTCAAATTTATTTCATTTCCTGAATTTAAAATTTCACCAAACATTTGTTTTCCCGATTGTTGTACATTTATTTTTTCACTTTCATAAAAAATTTTTCCTTGAACTTCATTTTGAACTAAACCATTTTGTATATTATTTTCAATTTGCATTCGCTTTCCAAAATTTACTCCATAAGTTAAGAAATAAATATTTTTTGTAGCGTAATTATGAAGTTGATGTGAAAACTTTTTTCTTGTAGAATCATATTGCCAACTATTCACTGACTTTCCAAAAAATAAAATGTAATCGTTATCTTCAAAATTGCCATTATTATTTTCATCAAAAACATAAATCGCATTTTCTTTTAAATCACCATAATCATTAACTTCATTTGGAAAATCAGGAATTTGAAATCCACCATTTCCAAAAATTTTTATTGTAGAAACAGAATTTCTTGGGATTCCAATTTGTGAAATTGTAGAACCAAAAATTTTGTAAATACCTTCTTCTACAATTTCAAATTTGAACCAATTTCCATTTGCTAAAACACTATTGAAACGTGTATTATTCTTCTTTTTATGAGACCAATTTTTTGCAATGTTGTAATTTAATAATTTCTCTTTTAAATTTTTGGACAAAATAATATTAGAAAATTTCTGTTGTGGTTTTGAAAATGTGATTTCAATTTCAATTTTAGAATATTTTCTTAAAACTTGTTTTTTTATATCATATTGATATGGAAAAATTTTCAAGTGTGAAAAAAAACATTCCGATTTTTCAATATCAGAAAACTCAAAAATGTTTTTTGGAAAAAATTCTCTTTCAAAAAAATTGATATTATAATTTGGAATTCCATTTTCATAATTTGGAATTGAAATCAAATTGGAATTTATTTCCTCATACTCAATATTTAAAATTTTTATGTTTGGAATTTCAAAACTTGGAATTCCAATCATAAGTTTTCTTTCTAGAAAATATGGAAAACCACTACCAAAATTGGATGAAACTGCATTTTTTATGTTTGGAATTTCAAACTTTTGATTTCCAATTTCAACAAAAATAGAATTTTCAAACTTTGGAAA
>SXSO01000051.1 GCA_005792205.1 Bacteroidota bacterium
CTTTTGACCGAAACGATAGTGTTTTCGTAAAAATACACTCTATTTTCGGGAAAGTGTAATCAAATCGGTCAAAAAACGCTTCACCGAGACGAAAATGAAGTCATTTTTGACCGAAACGGTGCTAATTTATTGAGTGAAATCGCCATATTACAAAAAGTCATTTTATTACAATATCAATCGATTTGATAGGAAAAAATTTCCACTTTATTATAATAAAACGGAAAACTTTTCCGTTCCAAACTTGTTCTCCAAATAATGATTTGGAGAAATAAATATCTCTCCAAAATCGGATTTAATAAATAAAAGAAAATCCATTTTACAGAAAAATAAAATTGTATTTTTCAAATTATATTTTGACAAAAATTATTTTTAAAATTTTCCAAATTAGTTTTAGAAAAATAATTTTATCAATTTATTTTTTATATAAAATAAAAATGGGACACAAATTTTTTTATGTCCCAATAATTTTATTTACAACAATAAAAATTTATTTTTTCAAAATTGTTTTTTTAAATTTAATTTCAACTTCTCAAAAATTCAACAATCAATCTTACACCAACACCACTTCCACCTTTTGGAGAGTACGGAAAATTTTCTTCAAGAATTGCAGTTCCTGCAATATCAAAATGTATCCATTTAAAATTTCCAATAAATTTTTTTAAAAACATTGCAGCAGTAATTGCTCCGCCCCATCTTCCTCCAACATTTTTTACATCAGCAACATCGCTTTTGATAAGTTTCTCATACTCTTCAAACATTGGCAATTCCCAAACTCTTTCATAAGTTTTTTCTCCCGCAAGTTTTAGTTTTGCCATAAGGTCATTATCGTTTCCCATCATTCCTGTTGCGTAATGTCCCAAAGCAACAACACACGCACCAGTAAGTGTGGCAAAATCAATTACACAATTTGGATTAAATTTACTTGCATAAGAAAGGGCATCAGCAAGAACCAATCTTCCTTCTGCATCAGTGTTATCAACTTCGGAGGTTTTTCCACCAAAGTGCGTGATGATATCTCCCGGTTTTAAAGCAGTTCCACTTGGTAAATTTTCAGCAGCAGGAATTAAACCAACAATATTTACGGGAAGTTTTAGTTTTGCAACAGAATTAAAAATTCCAATAACAGTTGCAGCACCACTCATATCCATCTTCATTTCAGCCATATTTTGTGCGGGTTTTATTGATATTCCGCCGCTATCAAATGTAATTCCTTTTCCAACTAAAACAATTGGATTTTTATTTTTTGCGTTGTTGTATTCCAAAATAATAAATCGCGCATCTTTATTGCTTCCGTTACTTACTGATAAAAGTCCGTTGAATTTTTGTTGAGCGATTTTTTTCTTATCCCAAACAGTGCATTTGAAATTATTTTCTTTTGCAATTTTTTTTGCAACTTGAGAAAGTGTTTCGGGATAAATTTCATTTGATGGAGCGTTTTCTAAATCTCTTGCCAAAATTGTTCCACTGCAAATTATTTCTGATGTTTGAATTGATTTTTCAATTGAGGTATCTTTTTGTTCAAGAAGAAAAGTTACAGAGTCAATTTTATTTTCTTCTTTTTTAGAAATATATTTTTCATATTTGTATTGAGATAGAATTATTCCTTCTGTAAGAGAATGTGCTATTTCATTGGGTGAAATTGAGGTTGCAATTTTTTGAATTGAAGAAAAATCAAGTGAAATGGTTTTTGTTTTGTGAGATTTGGAGTGATTTGAAAATGTTGCAGCAAGTTGGCGAATTATTTCTAATGAAATTTTTTCTTTTTCTCCACAACCAATAAAAATTATTCGTGGAGTTGGAATTTCGTTTTGAAAAATTGTAATTGTTTCAAATTTTTTTGCACTAAATTTTTCTAATGTAAAAATTCCATCGCACGTTTTTTGCAATTCTTTCGGAAGAAATTGTATTTGTTGAGATAAATTTTTTTCTGCAATAAAAAATATAATTGCATCTGATTTGAATGTTTTAAAATTATTGTTTGAAATTTTTATTTTCATTTTATTTAAAGTTTATTATTGTAAAAATTTTCTATTTCAGAAATTAGTTTTGGAAGAAATTCATCCAAACGTATATCAAATACTCTCGCTCCAGAAGCGTTTTTATGTCCTCCTCCAGCAAATTTTTTTGCAAATTCATTTACGGCAATTTCTCCTTTTGAACGAAAACTAATTTTCACACCGTCATTTAATTCATTTATCAAAATTCCAATTTTTATATTTTCAATACTCATCAAATAACTCGTAAAACCATCTGTCGCAATTTCATTTGTATTTGTTTCAATAAAATTTTGTTTGGAACAAAAAGAAATTGCAATTTTGTTTTCGCAAAAAAACTTTATTTGAGAAAGCATTTTTCCTAACAAACTAATTTTTCCCAAACTCCAATTTTCATAAACATTTTCGTATGTTGAAGTTGGAGACGCTCCTTTTGAAATTAAATCTGCTGCAATAAAAAAAGTTTTGTCAGTTGTTCGTGGATAGCGAAATGAACCCGTATCAGTCATAATTGCTGTATAAAGCGATGTTGAAATTGATTCGTTAAAATCAAATTTTTCCGTCATTGAAGAAATGAGGTTGTAAACAATTTCTCCCGTTGAAGCAAGAGAAGTATCAGTAAAATAAAAATCACAAAAATTTTCTTCATCTAAATGATGATCAATTATAATTTTTTTTGCCGTTGATGTTTTTACAATATTTTCCATTGATTTTAAACGGCTTCCGCTGTTTGTATCAAGTACCATAATTACATCACAAGATAAAATTTTTTTATCTAAAGAAGTTTCATACTTCTCAATTTTTTTTTCTTTGTCAAGAAAAATATAATTCTTTGGTGTTTCACTGCAATTTATTATTGAAACATTTTTTCCCATTTGCAAAAGAAAATTTGCCATCGCAATTACACTTCCAATTGCATCTCCATCGGGATTCACATGTGTTGTCAAAATAAAACTTTTATTTTCTAAAATAATTTTTTGAAATAATTTAATATCAATTGCCATTTTGTTGTAATAAAAAAGCGAGTTTTTATCTCGCTTTAATTGTGTTATTGTTGAAAATCTTAATTCAGTAAATTTATTTTATTATCCACGTTTGTCCACTTTGAATTAAATTATTGAAACTTCCTTTTTCTTTTACAACGGCATTTTCAATTTGGCGTTCAATATCTTTCTCGTAAGTTGGTCTTTCAATTGCACGGAAAATTCCAATTGGTCGCGGCATTCCTTCCATTGCATTAAAATTCGCAAGTATAAATGCAAGCACACTATCTTTTTCATTGTGTACAAGTAAATCATTTACAGAATTTGTTCCATCTAATGAAACAACTTTTGGAGTAAATCCATCAAGTTTAATTCCTTTATTTTTTTCTTTTCCAAATACCATTGGTTTTCCATGTTCTAATAGAAGAACATTGTCGTCTTTACTTTCCTTTTCTGTAAATTGGAAAAACGCACCATTATTGAACACATTGCAGTTTTGATAAATTTCAATAAACGTAGTTCCACAAAAATTGTGAGCACGTTTTAAAATCATTTGCATATGCTTTGTATCTCTATCAAGAGTTCTTGCTACAAAACTTGCTTCTGCTCCAAGTGCAAGAAGAAGAGGATTAAATGGATGATCTACTGAACCAAGTGGTGTTGATTTTGTAACTTTTCCATATTCAGAAGTTGGAGAATATTGACCTTTTGTAAGGCCATAAATTTGATTGTTAAAAAGCAATATTTTTAAATTTACATTTCTACGAAGCGTGTGAATTAAATGATTTCCACCAATACTCATTCCATCGCCATCTCCAGTTACAACCCAAACTGAAAGTTCAGGACGAGCAATTTTAATTCCTGTTGCAATTGAAGGTGCTCTTCCGTGAATGCTATGAAATCCATATGTATTCATATAATATGGAAATCTACTTGAGCACCCAATTCCAGAAACAAAAACAACGTTGTGTTTTGGAACTCCAAAATCTGGAAAAATTCTTTGTGTTTGAGCAAGTATTGAATAGTCGCCACATCCGGGACACCAACGAACATCTTGATTTGATTGAAAATCTTTGGAAGAATACGTTGGTTGTTCAAAACTTGTTTGAATCGGTTCTAAAGTTTCTTGAATTAAAGACATATATTTTTATTTTAAAAGTTCATCAATTTTATTTTCAATTTCAATTGATTTAAATGGTTGTCCTTCTACTTTTGTTAGCGAAATTGTATTTACAAAAAAAGTGTGTTTCAAAACTTTTGAAAGTTGTCCTAAATTTAATTCTGGAACAAGAATTTTGTCAAACTTTTTCAAAATTTCACCAACATTTTTTTGAAAAGGGTTTATATATTTTAAATGCAAATGTGAAATATATTTATTTTCTTTTCGTTTGTTATTTACAGCGGTTTTGGCTGCTCCATAAGTTCCTCCCCAACTCACCAAAAGTAATTTTCCACTTTCCTTTCCATCAATTTCTGCGAGAGGAATATCCTCTGCAATTTTTTCAATTTTATTTTGGCGAAGACGAACCATGTAATCATGATTTTGTGCGTCATAACTTACATTTCCAGTAACCTGTTGTTTTTCAAGACCACCAATTCTATGTTCCAAATTCGGAGTTCCAGGAATTGCCCAAGGACGAGCTAGTGTTTTTTCATCTCTCAAATATGGAAAGAAGCCATCTTTTTCTGTTCTGAAATTTATATTTATATCAGATAAATCTTCTATCAACGGAAAGTTCCATGGTTCAGATCCATTTGCTATGTATCCATCTGAGAGTAAAATTACTGGAACCATAAATTTGGTTGCAATTCTACATGCTTCATATACAGTATAAAAACAATCAGAAGGTGTTTTTGCTGCTATTACACAAACAGGAGATTCTCCATGTCTTCCATAAAGTGATTGTAATAAATCTGATTGCTCAGTTTTAGTTGGAAGTCCTGTACTTGGTCCACCTCTTTGAACATTGATAATTACAAGAGGAAGTTCTGTCATTACAGCAAGACCAAGTGCTTCGCCTTTTAAAGCAAGTCCTGGACCACTTGTAGTTGTAATAGCAAGTGCTCCCGCAAAAGATGCTCCAATTGAACTTGTGATAGCAGCAATTTCATCTTCTGCTTGAAAGGTTTTTACGCGGAAATTTTTGTAATAAGATAATTCATGTAAAATATCACTTGCAGGAGTTATTGGATAACTTCCAAGAAATAAACCAAGTTTAGATTTTTCTGATGCCGCAATAAGTCCAAGTGCAACAGCTTCGTTTCCTGTAACAGAACGATAATTTCCCGGTTCAAGTTTTGCAGGTTGTACATCATATCGTACAGTAAAAATTTCAGTAATATCTCCATAGTTAAAACCAGCTTTTAAAACTTTTATGTTTGCATCTACATACTTTGGAGTTTTTTTAAATTTTTCTTGCATCCATTCAATTGTTGGTTCAAGAGGACGATTGTACATCCAATACATAAGTCCAAGAGCAAAGAAGTTTTTGCATCTATCTATTTCTTTAGATGTAAGTTGAGTATCTGAAAGCGTGAGACTTGTTAGCTTTGAAATGTTTATAACGTGCAATTTATATTTTGAAAGCGAACCATCTTCAAGTGGATTTGAATTGTAACTTGCAAGAGATAAGTTTTTATCATCAAAACTATCACTATTTGCAATGATTGTTCCACCATCAATTAAACCGTTTAGATTTACCTTTAATGCAGCCGGATTCATTGCAACTAAAACATCACAAACATCTCCCGGTGTGTAAATTTCTGTGGAACCAAAATGAATTTGAAAACCGCTTACACCAAATAAAGTTCCTGCAGGAGCCCTAATTTCAGCTGGATAATCAGGAAGAGTACTTAAATCATTTCCAAGAAGTGCTGTTGTGCTTGTGAATTGCATTCCTGTGAGTTGCATTCCATCTCCAGAATCGCCAGCAAATCTTATTGTTATATCTTCTTTTTGTAATAATTCTTTCATAAAAAATAATTTGTAAAAGATTTTTATCCAATTTCATTTAAGAATGGAATCCATTCTGTAATTTTTCCTGCAATGATTGCAAGTTGATTGAAATAAATCAAAACACCTATAACTAAAAGCATAATTCCACCACCAACTTCTACTTTTCGCATATGCTTTTTAATGCGATTAAATAAATTGTAAAAAAGCGTAATGCTAAATCCTGTAATAAAAAATGGAATTCCAAGTCCAAGTGAATATACCGCAAGGAGAGAAATTCCCTCCCAAATTTTTTCTTGTTGAGATGCTATTGCAAGTATTGCTGCAAGTATTGGTCCAATACACGGCGTCCATCCAAACGCAAACGCAAATCCAACTAAAAATGCTCCAAGTGTTCCAAGTGGTTTTGAACTTGTGTGAAATCGTTGTTCATAACTTAAAAACGGAATTTTAAATAACCAATTAAAATGGATTATACTTCCAATCTTAAAATTTATTTCTCCAATCATATTGAGTGCAAAAATTATAATTAAAACACCAGATATTTTGCTAATCAAATTTACTTCTTTGGAAAGAAATTGACTTATTGCCGTTGCACTTGCTCCAAGTAAAATGAAAACAATTGAAAATCCTAAAATAAAAGATAACACACGAAACAAAATTACATTGCGAACCTTTTTTTTATCTGAGTCAGATTTCATTGCATCTATAGAAACTCCTGAAATAAATGAAATGTATCCAGGAACAATTGGCAACACACATGGAGAAATAAAAGATAGAAGTCCAAATATAAATGCGGTAAATAAATTTACACTTTCCATAAAATTTTCAAGAAAGATATTGTGATTTTATTTCACAGCAAAATTAAATTTTTAATTTCACCAATTGAAATTGTTCCTTCACGAATAATTTCTATTTTATCAGTTGAAACATCTACAATCGTTGATGGATTATTTTGCAACGTTCCAACATCTACAATTAAATCAACTTTTTTTTGAAATGTTTCTATCATTTTTTTGTGAGAGAAAATTTTTTTTCCAGAAATATTTGCACTTGTTGAAACAATTGGAAAATTTGTTTTTGAAATTATATCTAAACAAAATTTTGAGTTTGGAATTCTAACACCAATTTTATTTGTATTTGAAGTTAAAATTTTTGAGACATTTTTTTTTGACTTAAAAATAATTGTGATTGATTTTTGGTAAAAATTTTCAATCAATTTTTTTGCAATTGGAGGAATATTTTCTATAATAGAATCAATCATTTCGATTGAGTTTGCTAATACAAGAAAAGGTTTAGAGGAGTCGCGGTTTTTAAGTTCAAAAATTTTTTGAATTGCAATTTCATTAAACATATTGCAACTTAATCCATAAATTGTATCAGTTGGAAGCAAACTTATTTTTCCGTTTTTTAAATTTTCTGAAATTTGAAAAATATTTTCTGCTGTATAATTTTCTATGTTGATTTTTACTTTCATAAGTTCGTTTCAAAAAATTTTATTGCTTCATCAATATCAATTTTATTTCCACAGTCAAAATGTTTTTTGGGACAATTTTTAAAGCCATGAATTCCACATGGTTTGCAATTTAAATTTTTTACTTCTACGATTTTACTTTTTTCTGATAATGGAAAAAATCCAAATTCAAAAACCGTGGAACAAAAAAATGCAACAACAGAAGAATTTGTTGCAGAAGCAAGATGAAGTGGTGCAGAATCATTTACAAAATTCATTTTTGCAAATGTCATAAACAAAGCTGATTGCAATAGTGAAAATTCACCACACAAATTCACTACATTTTTATTTGAAGAAGAGAGTATAAGTTCATCTCCAAAATTTTTATCGTTAAAACTTCCCAAAAGATAGATTGTAAATTGAGTTGGAATTTTATTGCACAATTCAATCCATTTGTTTTTTGGCAATTGTTTTGTTAACCAAACGGAAGATGGAAAAATGCAAATGAAATTTTCTTTTTTATAAGTTGAAATTTTTTCTAAATCACTTTGAGAAAAATAAAGTTTGGGTTTTACAAACTCAAAATCTGTAATTTCTTCAATTAAATCAATGTTTCTATGAACTTCATGTTTTCCAAATTTGATTTTATGTTTTACAGATTTGGAAAATAAAAATGAAAGTGGATTTTTGTCAAAGCCAATTTTAAATTTTGCTTTTGAAAAAATTGCAAAAATTCCAGAAGAAAAAAATCTATGAACATTTACTGCATAGTTATAATTATTTTTTCTAATTTGTAAAATAAGTTTGAAAAAATTTTTGAACTTATTTTTTTTCTTTTCCCAAATTAAAATTTCATTTACATTGGGATTATTTTGTAAAAGAATTTCATTTCCCTTTCGCAAAAGAAAATCTATTTGTGAATTCGGAAATTTTTTTTTTAGTTTTTCAATTATTGGAGTAGCGAGAATTACATCACCAATGAATGCTGTTTGAATTATCAAAATTTTCATTGAGTGTTTTTCCATCTTCTATGCATCCAAAGCCATTCTGTGGGAAATTTGCGAATAAAATTTTCAACAGCAGTTGTGTGAATTTGAGTCAATTTTTTTATTGCGTCATTATCGTCTTTTTTTTCAAATAAAATTTCTTCCCAAATAAGTTTAAAATTTTTTTTCTCTCGTAAAATTAAAATTAAAATTATTGGAGAATTTGTTCTCAATGCAAAGACAGAAGTTCCAGAAAATGTTGAAACTTGTTGTCCAAAAAAATTCACATAAACGCTTTCTTTTGGAGCACTTTGATCAGATAAAATTGCAACAAGTTTTTTTTCATTTAAACATTTTAAAATTTCACTTACATTATTCATTGGAATTGGATAATTCCCAAATTTTGTACGCAACATAGAAATTCTTTTATCAACGAATTTATTGTGTTGTGGTTTTACAACAAGATTCACTTTTCTTTCAAAAAAAAGTCCAATTGAAATTGCTAAAAGTTCCCAATTTCCAAAATGTGCAGAAAGAATAATTGCGGATTTGTTTTCAATTTTTTTTTTAAGTTCTTCTAAATTTTCAAATTGAACTAAATTTAAAATTTTCTTTTGAGAAAATTTTTGAATTGAAAAAAATTCAGCAAATGAAGTTAAAAAATTTTCAAACGATTTTTTTGCAATGAAGTTAATTTCATTTTCAGTTTTTTCAGGAAAAGATTTTTTTAAATTTTCAATTGCAATTTTTCTTCTTTTTGAAATTAAATAGTAAGATATTTTTCCCAAACACTTTCCAATTTTTTGTGAAAGAAAAAATGGAAGAAGGAAAAAAAACTTTTCCAAAAAAAGAAATATGATATATTCTAATTTATGCTTCATTTATTTGTAGCAAATTTACAAATTGATTTTCTTATTTTTCGTGAAACTTTTTATGTTCAAATCAGAAGATACAATTTCAGCAATTGCAACGTCACTTGGAGAAGGTGGAATTTCTATAATTAGAGTAAGTGGAAAAAACGCAATTAAAATTAATGAATTTTTTTTTCGTGGAAATATAAAACTAAACGAAGCAAAAACTCAAACCGTTCATTTTGGGAATTTTGTAGATACAAATGAAAATATTTTGGATGAAGTTGTTGTGACAATTTTTCGTGAACCAAATTCATATACGGGAGAAAATCTCATTGAAATTTCTTGTCACGGGGGAATTTTTGTGACAAAGAAAATTTTAGAAACAATTTTAACAAAATGTAGAATTGCTGAAAATGGAGAGTTTACAAAACGACGATTTTTAAACGGCAAAATTGATATTTCACAAGCAGAAGCGGTTGCAGATTTAATTTCTGCAAAATCAGAAAGTGCTTACAGAAGTTCGCTTTCTCAATTGAAAGGAAGTTTATCACAAAAAATTTCTGAAATTCAAAACAAGTTGATAAACATTTGCTCTCTTCTGGAATTAGAACTTGATTTTATTGAAGAAGGATATGAATTTGCAGACAGAAACTTTTTAAAGCAAGAAGTTGAATCTACAATTTTGAAAATTGAAAGTTTGATAAATTCATATAATATTGGGAAGTATTTTAGAAATGGAGTGAGAGTTGTCTTAATTGGAAAACCAAATGTTGGAAAATCAAGTGTTTTTAACGCGATTTTAGAAGAAAACCGCTCTATTGTAACTGAAATTGCGGGAACAACTCGCGATACAATTGAAGCAGAAACTAATATAGGAGGAACAGTTTTTAGATTTATTGATACAGCAGGAATTCGTGAAACGGAAAATATTGTTGAAAGCGAAGGAGTTAAGAGAAGTTTGGAAGAAATTGAAAAAGCAGATTTAATTTTGGAAATTTTTGATATTTCAAACAAAAATAAATTAAAAATAATTAACCAAAACAATAAAAAGTTACTTATTGGAAACAAAGTTGATTTAGTTTGTGAAAAAGAATACGAAAAATTTGAAAATATGTGTTTTGTTTCTGCAAAAAATAAAACCGGATTTAGTGATTTGAAAAAAAAAATTTTAGAAAAAACAATTTATTCAAACAAAAATTTAACAGAAATAATCGCAATTACAAGTTTAAGACATAAAGATCTGTTAGAAAAAGCAAAAGAAAGGTTAAAAATATCTTTTGATGGAATGAAAAACAATATTTCATCAGAGTTAATTTCTTGTGATATCCGTTTGGCGATAAATTTTTTGGGAGAAATAGTTGGAAAATTTTCTTCTGAAGATTTACTTAATAATATATTTTCAAAATTTTGTATTGGAAAATAGTTTCACATGAAACATTTGGATAAAAATTATTTTGACATTGTTGTTATTGGCGGTGGACATGCTGGAATTGAAGCGGCGTATTCTTCTTCTAAATTGGGAATGAAAACGCTTATGATTACAATGTCAGTTGATGCTGTTGGAAGAATGTCTTGTAATCCCGCAATTGGAGGAACTGCAAAAGGTCAATTAGTTCGTGAAATTGATGCTTTAGGTGGAATTATGGGAAAAATTACCGACGAAACAGGAATTCATTTTAAAATGTTAAATAAATCAAAAGGTCCAGCGGTTTGGTCTCCAAGATCACAAAACGATAGAGATTTATATTCAAAAAAAGCAAAAGAGTATTTATTTTCTCTTGAAAACCTTACAATAGTTGAAGATACAGCAGATGAAATTTTTGTGAAAACTGAAAATAATCAAAAAATTGTAACGGGAATAAAAACGAAAACATTTGAAATAAAATGTAAATCTGTTATAATTTGCGCTGGAACATTTCTGAGAAGTTTAATGCATACAGGAGATGTTCAAACTGTTGGTGGACGATTTGGTGAAAAATCTTCGAATAATTTGACAACAATGCTAACAAGTTTTGGACTACATTATGGGCGATTGAAAACTGGAACTCCTCCAAGAATTGATTTATATTCTATTGATTTTTCATCAGTTGAAGAGCAAACACCAGACGAAGTTCCAATTCCGTTTTCATTTTCTATTGAAAAAATTAAGAATAAACAAATTCCAATGTACTTGACTCACACAAACAAGAAAACAAAGGAAATTTTAAAAAACGGTCTTCACAAGTCCCCTCTTTTTACTGGAATAATTAAGGGAACTGGTCCAAGATATTGCCCATCAATTGAAGATAAAATTGTAAGATTTGAAGATAAGCCATCTCATCATATTTTTTTAGAGCCTGAAGGATATAATATAAATGTTGTTTATGTGAATGGGTTTTCTTCAAGTTTACCATCAGAAATTCAATATTCCGCGTTAAAAACAATACAAGGTCTTGAAAACTGTAAAATGATTCGTTCTGGATACGCGGTTGAATATGATTATTTTCCATCAAATCAATTAAAATTAAGTTTGGAAATAAAAGAAGTTTCAGGATTATTCAATGCGGGACAAATAA